>JAGASJ010000019.1 GCA_017621795.1 Oscillospiraceae bacterium
TACATTTACTTTTACAACCATGAACGAATCCAAAACAGAACGGGAGTGGCGCCGCTGACGCTACGCCACTCCGCTTAAAATTCAATTATCCTGCAAGGGAGTCCCTTTTTTGTGCTGTTCGCACAAACTGGGGCAGTTCAATTGCTTTGATACCTGCTAAAATTTTATAAAGTTGGTATTGCCGGGTTTTCTTAATCGAGGGGCTTCATTGTGGGGAGTACTTTTGTATTTTCACGAATTGCCACTTATCGTTACAAAACCCCACGGATAAAGGGTTTTCAATATTCTATTTTCACGAATTGCCACTTATCGCAACTTATTGCCACGGGCAAATGTCGTAAAAATTGTCGTAAATGTCGTAAGGTTTTTAAAGGAAAACCGAGTGATTTTTGTCACTCGGTTTATGGTTTAGGCAATTTGCAATACACCTTGTAGTTTTTTGGATGTTTGCTCTTTGAACTCTTATCTTAAACATAGAGTAAAGACTCTTAATGCTTATATAATTATCATGATTAATAAGAGTCTTATATAAAAGAAAAAGAGTCATAAAGATTCTATAGGAATCGTTATAACTCATGAAGATTGCGGAAATATTGAAAATTTCACATTTCTATGCTATAATAATAAAAAATGTTCGGAGTTGGTTATATGGAAAGCAAAATATATTGTCTGCCGATTAAAACCCCTGACGGAATTGTTAATTTAGAAATTAATCATACTGTGGTTGATAAAGATGATGACGATATGAGTGTAACCCTTTCAACAACCATTCAAGGGGAAACCCTTTCATATCAAACTGAAACCACCGAGGAAGCACTAATTTTGCTTGCAAAGAATCTGCCCGAAAAGTGGCACATAAAATCCTGCATTTCCTGCCGTCATGGTCATTTCTGTCCCGTAGGCAATTTTGATAATGAACTGTTTTGTGTGACAGACTTTGCTCCGAAAGAACCCCGTGATTTGTGGCAGGTTACAGAGAACGAGGGAGAGCGAAAAAGCAGAAGTCGCACACTGTTTGATTGTTGTGACCACTACCAAACACAGGCTGAAGATTATTTTACATATAGTGACTACTATTATGAGGTGACGAAATGCAAATAGAAAGATTTGATTTTTTAAGAAAAGAATTTTCATCTTATGAAATGAAGTTTTCAGAAGACGGCAGTTCGGTGGAAATAATCAATCCGTTTTGCAATAAAAATGTTAAGGTGGAATATATTCCAGAAGACGACTTTACTCCCTACATCGTTTATTTTGCATTCCAACATTGTCATATGTGTGATGAAGAAGATATAATTGACTATATCAATAACATTATTAACGGAAAGGTTTTCTCAATAGAGTATTTTAATAATGACACACGGTGTTTCGGCGGCGACATAACCGCAGAAGAATTGGAAGACCTTTCTTATGACACATTAGAGCAAAACACAGGGTATTATGGAATCACCAAGTTAAAAGATTGTGCCAACTCGTTTAAATTGCGAGGTTGGCATAGTGACCATAATTTTGATGCAGTATTTGTTACCGACGAAGACGGCTCTATCTCAATAAAGAAACTCAATTAATATCATTACAAGCAAAAAGGACTATGACATTTTTGGTGTCATAGTCCTTCTTCATTTTTTCATTTGTCGTAAATGTGTCGTAAATCGGTTTTGATAGAGTTTCAAAAACCCTGTAATACCGCTATTTTACGGCATTTTCTTAATCAAGGGGCTTCATCGTGGGGAAGAGGATGACTTCGCGGATGGTGTCGCTGCCGGTGAGCAGCATTACGCAGCGGTCGATGCCGATGCCCATACCGCCCGTGGGGGGCATACCGTATTCCATGGCGTTGAGGAAGTCCTCATCCAGCATTTCTGTTTCGTCGTCGCCTCTCTCCCGCTGCTCCACCTGCTTCATAAACCGTTCTCTCTGATCCACAGGGTCGTTCAGCTCGGAGTAGGCATTGCCCATCTCGCTGTGGCAGATGAATGCTTCGAAGCGCTCGGTCAGGCGGGGGTCCTTGGGGCTGCGCTTGGTCAAGGGGCTGACTTCCACAGGATACATGGTGATAAAGGTGGGCTGCACCAGGTGCTCCTCCACTTTTTGATCAAAGCAGGCATACAGGGCGTTGCCCCAGGTCTTTTCTGCCGCGTCGCTGAGCTCTACGCCCTTTGCCTTTGCGGCGGCTACTGCCTCGGCATCGTCGGAGATGGCATCAAAATCAATGCCCACGTACTCCTTGACTGCCTCTACCATGGTCATTCTGCGCCAGCCGGGTGCCAGATTGACGGTCTCGCCCATCCATTCCACCTCGTAAGTGCCCAGAATTTCCTTGGCGGCACCGGAGATGATGCCCTCGCAAATATCCATCATATCGTGGAAATCCGCATAGGCCTGATACAGCTCCACGGTGGTGAACTCCGGATTATGCTTGGGGTCCATACCCTCATTACGGAAGATGCGGCCAATCTCATACACCCGATCCATACCGCCAATAATCAGCCGCTTCAGGGGCAGCTCGGTGGCGATACGCATATACATATCAATATCTAAGGTGTTGTGATGGGTGATGAAGGGACGGGCAGACGCACCGCCTGCGATGGTATTGAGTACCGGGGTCTCCACCTCGATATAACCCATATTGTCCAAATAATTGCGCATAAACTTGATGAACTTGGATCGGATGATGAAGTTGCGCTTCACCTCGGGGTTCACCATCAGGTCTACATAGCGCTGGCGGAAACGAGTTTCCTTATCGGTCAGGCCGTGGAACTTTTCCGGCAGAGGAAGCAGGGACTTGCTGAGCAGTGTGACCTGCTTTGCACGGACGGAAATCTCCTCCGTTTTGGTCTTAAATACCTCGCCGGTGACGCCCACAATGTCGCCAATGTCGTACTTTTTGAAGTATTCAAATTCCTCTGCGCCCAGCTCGTCGATCTTCACAAACAGCTGAATACGGCCGGCAGCATCCTGCAGATCGCAGAAGCTCACCTTGCCCATTCCCCGCTTGCTCATCAGACGGCCTGCCAAAGAGACGGTCTTACCCTCGAAGGCCTCAAAATCCGCCTTGATCGTGGCAGAATCGGTATCAAAATTAAACTTGGTCTGCACAAAAGGATCCCGTCCTTCTGCCTGCAGAGCCGCCAGCTTATCGCGGCGAATCTGTGCCTGTTCGGAAACAGGAAGCTCCGCCTGAGGTACAAACTTTGCCATGGCTTAGCCCTCGCGGGTGACGGAAACGACCTTCATCTCGTAGGAGCCGTTGGGTGCGTTTACCACAAATGTGTCGCCTGCGGACTTGCCAACAATGGCACGGCCGAAGGGAGAATCGTCAGACAGCTTAAACTGCATGGGGTCTGCTTCCTGAGAGCCGGTGATGCGGTAAGCAGTCTCTACACCGGTGGCGGGATTCAGCACGGTAACGGTGCAGCCTAAGCCTACACGGCCATTGAGCTCGTTTTCGTCCTCGATGATCACTGCGTGAGAAAGGATGTCTTCGATCTCGGCAATGCGGCCGTACAGCTTTGCCTGCTCATTCTTGGCGGCATCGTATTCGGAGTTTTCGGACAAGTCACCGTAGGAGCGGGCTTCTGCGATCATCGCAGCGATCTCACGCTCACGGGTGGTCTTTAAATAATTGAGTTCCTTTTCCAAGTCCTGCAGGCGCAGGCTGGTAATCTTATATTCTTTTGCCATAATGGTGATCCTTTCTTGTTGAAAAAATTACATATCTCCCTACATTATATTGGAAAGCCTTCCGTTCGTCAAGCATAAAATACGGGAAAACCGCCTCATTCACGGCAAAACAGCGGTCTGTGAAGAATTTTTCTTCACAGACCGCCCTCATCATTTAATTCAGCTTTTCCTGCAGTGCCGCGATGGCCGCCTGCAGCTGCGCGTCATCTTCCTCGGGAAGCATCTGTCCGTAAATCAGTGCGGCGGTCTCCAAGTCTACCTCCACAGGCACATCCACCTTCAGACCACCCACCTCTGCCAGGCTGACCCCGTTGGGCGTAAAGTACTTGCCTACAGAGAGGTTGACCGCTGAGCCGTCGGACAGGTTAAACAGCTGCTGGAAGTAGCCCTTGCCGGTAGTATTTTGCCCTACCGTTACAGCATAGTCATACTCCTTCAGGGCGGCGGCAAAAAACTCCGCGGCAGAGTAGCTGTCACCGTTGATCAGCACAGCCATCGGCACATCCACACAGGACGCGTCGGACACGTCCACATCCTCCCGACCCCGATAATCCACGCTTTTGAACAGATCGCCCTTTGGTAGCAGATAGTCTAGAAGCTTTACCAATTCGTGACGGTATCCGCCGGGATTGAAGCGCACATCAAAGATCAGCGCCTGTGCTCCCTGCTCCAGCAGAGACTCAACTGCCGCAATGCTCTCCTGCGCGCATCGGCTGTCAAAATTGGTAATATGAACATAACCAATTTTATCGGAAACCATTTTCCCGTAAGCAACCTCCACCAGCACCAAATCTCTGGTGACCACCACTTCCATCCGGGTTTCGTCACGCAGGACCGTCAGCTTTACATCTGTTCCCTGCTCCCCGGCGACCATATCAATTGCCGCATCCATACCCACATCGGGAACCATAACGCCATCTACGCCAATAACCACGTCCATGGGCATGATCCCGCTTTTTTGGGCAGGACTGCCCGGCTCTACCCGCTGAACCTCAAAGCCGCTTCCGTCCTCCAAACGGGCAACCGTCACGCCAATGCCCACATAGCTGTTGGCCATAGAGTCGTGGTAAGCCTGCATCTGACTTTCGGGTAAATAATAGCTCCACTGATCCTCAATGCCCTCCACCATTCCGGCGGCGGCCATATCCATCATATATCCTTCATCGATCTCGCCGATATACATTTGGTCCAGCAAAGACTGCAGCTCCTGAAGCTTCGCAAGGCCCTGGGTACTGCCCCCTTTTTGCGCCGCGGGGGTAGATTTGACACTGTAAAAAGTCATCAGACTTGCCACGATCGCCACTAAAAAATAGGAAACGATCCTGCCAAACGAGCCTGTGCTTCTGTTTTCTTCGTTCATTCCATTTCCTCCATAGCTTATCCCCACGACCTTACAGCCGTGGGGATGAATCGGTAGTTTTATCGGCCTGCAATCATTGCTACAAAGCCCAAAACCATCACAGCGACCAGTGTGACTGCCATAATTGCGGCAAATTTCTTCTGCATAACAGATACTCCTTATTATCCGAAATTTACATAGTTACAGGGGTTTACATAGGTACCGTTATAGAAGATACCAAAGTGCAGATGCACACCGGTAGAGCCGCCTGTTGTGCCCATATAGCCTATGACCTGGCCGGCAGAAACATACTGACCTACAGACACGATATAATGGGTCATGTGCATATAGATGGAGCCGAAGCCATCACCGTGATTCAGCGACACATAGTTGCCTGCGCCGCCGGCCTGGAAAGCCGCCACAGACACATAGCCGCTTCGGGTGGCATAAATGGGCGTACCGGAAGCGCCGGGAATATCGACGCCGTTGTGCATTCTGTATACGCCGTCAATGGGATGGTCACGCATACCGAAGGGACTGGATATGTAAGTAAACTTACAGGGCTGCAGCCAGGTTGCATTGCTTTCGGGACTGTAGCCATTGCCGCCGGAGGGCTTGGAGGTGGACAGCCACTCCTTGTACTTCTGATCCTCGTATTCGTCCTTTTTGTTGGCGATCTCCTGCATCAGCTCTTCCTGCATCAGCTCAGATTGCTCGATCATCTCTTCAAACTCCGCGCCTCTGGCCCGCAGCTCCTGCAGCAAGCGGTCTGTTTCTGCCCGCTTTTCGTCCAGCTCCGCTTCCAGCACTGTCAGCTCTTCACGGCGGCTCTGCAGAACGGTCTGCTGTTGGATCATCTCTTCCTTTGCGTCAGAGACCTCCTTGGCGGCGCTTTGCAGATCCTCCAGGCACTTCTTGTCTGCATCCGCAATTTCCCGCACCATTTCCATACGGTCCAGCATATCGGCAAAGCTATTGGCGTTAAACAGCACCGCCCAGTAGGACAGCTTGCCGTTTTCCTCCATAGCACGGATACGCAGCTTGCTGCGCTCCTGCATATCCGCCAGACGGCTTTCCGCCCGGTCCAGCTCATCCTGCTTATCTGCGATCAAAAGCGCATAAGTGGAAATTTGGGTGTTCAGGTTTTCAGCCTGCTGGGTGAGCAGAACGATCTCCCGATCCACCAAATCCTTTTGGGCAACCAGGCGCGCCATTTCGTTTTCTGTCTCCTGCAGGGAGCCGCGCAGGTCCTTCAGCTCTGCTTCCAGCTTATCGTTTTCTTCTTCCAGTTTGTCCAGCTGCTGCTTGATCTCGCCGGAGGATGCGGCTTTTGCGGTTTGAGGGTGCGCACCGCCAACCATCCCCATCAGCATCATCATTGCTACAAACACAGCGCAGACGGATAATAGATGTTTCCTTTTCATAGCGTCCTCACACATTCATAAACTTGCGAATGGATGTCCAGCTTCCTACCACGCCCACAAACAGGCCTGCACCGCCAAACACCAAAAGCATCGGCATCAACAGCTCGGAGAACGGCACAAAGTTCAGCCACTTTAAGGTCTGCCCGATGCTGGCAAGCAAGTTGTCGTACATCAGCCATTCCAAACCGAAGGCCAATCCTGCACCTACCATACCCAGCACAAAGCCCTGTATCATAAAGGGGAAGCGGATAAAGCCGTTGGTAGCGCCAACCATTCTCATAATGGCGATTTCATCCCGTCGGTCGTACATTGCCAGCTTGACCGTATTGGAAATGATCAAGAGGCTGACCACCAGCAGTATGCCAATGATCACCAAAGAGACCATCAGCAGGATATCCTGCATCAAAGTAAAGTTTTCCATAATGGCCTCCGGCGCGCTGATATTGGCAACACCGGGAACCTGGTAAAGCTTTTCCATTGTTTCGTGAAGCAGGCGGTTATCCACCAGCGAGACACGGAAGCGGTGGCGAAAAATGGTGGGGTCTAAGCCCGCATCCACATCGTAGTCGTAATCAGCGGCAAAGTTCTGCATTGCCTCTTCTCTGGTGATGGGAATGCTGTTTGCCACATTTTCCACCAGGTTGATATCCGAGCCCACACTTCTTGCTTCTGCATCGGTCAGGGTCTCGTCCACAAACACCAAAAGCTCTGTATTCTTATTCAAGTCACTGACGATGATGTTCAGATTGTACATCACCGCAGAAAATGTACCCACGATCAGCAGGCATGCCACCGTCACGCAAATGGCGGCAAAGGACATAAAGCCGCGGCGGAAAATTCCGCGGAAGCCCTGTTTCAGTAAGTATCCGAAGTTGTTTAATTTCATAGCTGATACCCACCCATTCTGTCACTGGCGATCAAGCCGTCGTTGATCACAATGACACGCTTTTGAAACCGTTCCACCAGATCCTGCTCATGGGTGACCACCAGCATGGTTGTACCCAGGGCATTGATCTCCTGCAAAAGGCTCATAATTTCCACAGAACGGGCAGGGTCTAAGTTACCGGTCGGCTCGTCGGCAATAATGGTAGAAGGATTATTCACCAAGGCTCTGGCAATCGCCAAACGCTGCTGCTCACCGCCGGAAAGAGTGTTGGGGTAGCGGCTGCTCTTATTCTCCAGCCCAACAAGCTCCAACACGTAGGGGATGCGCTCCTTGATATCCTTCTCCCGCGCGCCAACCACACGCATGGCAAACGCCACGTTATCATATACCGTCATATCCTGAATCAGGCGAAAATCCTGAAACACCACGCCTACGGTGCGGCGCATAAAGGGCAATTCCTTTTTACGGATGCGCTCCAAAGAGTAGCCGTTGACATGCACTGTACCGGAGGTGGGACGAAGCTCACCGGTGATCAACCGAATAATGGTGGACTTTCCCGAACCGGAAGGGCCGACCAAATATGCAAATTCGCCGTCCTCGATCTGCATCGACACACCACGCAGAGCCTGATTGCCCTCAGAATAGGACTTCACCACGTTGTTAAATTCAATCATCTGTATTTCTCTCCATACCAAATCGGGAAGCTTTGCCTGCTGGCACTTCTACCCATCTTAAGTAACAAGATTGTAACACATTTTGCATACACTGTCAACGCAATCCCCGTGAAAAAGACCATATTCCCAAACATTTCACATTTTACACAAAAATGGGGAATGCAGGTCTCCCCCACATTCCCCATAAATCGTCCACTATCAGAATTTTACTTCCGGGTCGGAAAATTCCCGGACCCGCTGGCGGTAGGCGTCCATTGCCTGCTCCTTAAATGCTGCCTCTGCCTGCTCCCCGCTGAGACTTATAAAATACTCACAGAACAGGGGATTTAAAGGCAGGATCGGGCCAAGCAGATTGGTGCCGATCAGATTGTGTACACGGAAGCCCTCCAGCTTGCTCTTTTTATTCAGGCCGTCGCCGCGGCGTACCTGCAGGAAGTAGTTTTGGCTGTTATCGCCCTGCATAAAGCTGAACTGGCTGCGGAAGCCCACGATCTGCATGCCCTCAAAGTCTGCCAGCACCTTGCCGTTATAGCGGTTAAAATAGTCGGTCTCTACAGTCAGATCCACCAAGCCCAAGCCGTCAATCTCCGTTTCCTCGGTCTTATAGGTGATGTGCTTACAGAAGATCTCCCCGGCGTTGCCGGTTGCCAAAATGGGCACGTCTTTTTCTACCAGCTCCTTCAAGCGGGCGGTATAAGGGCGCAGCTTTTCGATCACACGGCGCTGGATCCGTTCGCTCATTGCGCCGATATAAATCAGATCCGGCGTATGCTCTGCAAAATACGGCTCGTCTGTCAGCGCGGTATGCACAAACTGAGCACCGGGCAAGGTGGCCTGCAGATAGTGCACGTTCTGACCGTCTCCGTACAGGCTACAGACTTCTTCAAACAATATTTCCACGACCATCCTTACACACCCCTCTCTCCCCGATCCTTCAGCACCGCCTTTACCATAGCGGCCTCATCGGCTCTGTACATTTCAAACAGCACCATAATGTGCTTGCTCGCCGCTGTATCAATGGCATTTGCACCGTCTTTTGCGGATTCCATACAGCGGATCTTCCCGGCATCCACGCCCGCCAGCAGTGCCCGCAAATAGTGATCCTTACACCGGGGGCCGGCAAACACGATCTGACGGATGGAATCATCCTTCAGGGCGCGGTAATCGCAGTCGTACAGCCAGCAGGTGCTCTCGGAATTGCCGATGTTGTCGTCCTTATCATCCACGATCAAAAGCAGCGCCTTATCCGGGTCTGATACCTTGGCGGCATAGTCGTAGCAACGGGCGCAGGCAATGGGATTTTGGCCCTTGGCCATCAGCATCGTGATGTGCAGATCCCCTGCGTCCAGCTGCTCGTAGCGGGTTTTTACGATCTTGCTGTCGGCAAAGCCCTTGGAGATCTGCTCCGGACTCAGACCGATTTCCGTCAGCACCGCGATCGCGCCACAGAAATTGTAGGCGTTGACAATGTTGTCGTTGATCAGGGTGTAGGTGTGGTATTCCTCCCCGTGACGAAGGGTAAAGGTGTTTTTCTCGCGGTCGATTTCCGTGACGCAGTAATCCGGCACCGGGGACTTTAAGCCGCATTTGGGGCAGTAGTGTCTGCCGATGTGATTATAGCGCACATACACACTTTGCAGCAGCTCGCCGCACCGGGGGCAGTACACAATATCCCGAATGTGCTGGGGCTGGGATGTTTGGGGAATCTCTGCCTCCAAGCCAAAATAAACCCGTTCCTGCCCCTTCGTACCTAAGCCGGAGGCGATCAGATCATCGCTATTGAGCACCAGCTTCGTGGATGCAGGCAGTGCCTTGTCCACAATGAACTGAATAAACTCCGTATGGGCATTGCGCTTGATGGAATCCCGCATCAGGTTGTTGCACAGCAAATAGTCCGGCTTCATATACGGATAGATCCGCAGAGAACTGCGCTCATCCACCTCTAAAACCGCAATATCCTTCTTGGGCTTGCCGCTGAGCTTTGTATCCGCCACCAGCGCAGAAATAATACCCGCCTGCACGTTGGAGCCAAAGCTGTTGTTGGTCACACTGTAGCCGTTATCCTGCAAAATCGAGGTGAGCAGATTGCTCACTGTGGTCTTACCGTTGGTACCGGTGACCGCGATCACGGTTTTGGGCGGGGTCATATAGGAAAGAAAGTTTTTGCACAGCTTTTCTGCCAGCTTGCCGGGCAGAAAGGTGGCGTTGCGCCCTAAAAGCCGCATCGCGGTTTGCGCGCCCTTTGCCACATACAGGGCCATAAAATACTTTATCTTCATTGTATTACCTCATACTTAAGGGGTTGCCTCAGTAAAAGACAACCCCTTTTTTCTTACAGAATTTCCGCAATTGCCTTCTTCACACGGCGCAGACCTTCCAGCAGCAGCTCATCGGAAATGGTCAGCGCAGGCATCAGCTTCAGCACGCTGTTATCCCGGCCTACACGCTCGGCAATGACGCCGTTGCGGAAGCAGGCGCCCACCAGTGCCTTCACAGGATCACCGGGGAATGCGCCAAAGTCGATACCCCACAAAAGGCCGATGCCACGGTGGCTCAGGCGGCTGTCCATAGGGCAGATCTCCTCCGCAATAAACTTGTTCACCAGCTCACCCTTGCGGCGCACCTCAGCGTCCAAGCCATTTTCTACAAAGTACTTCATACCCTCCAGGCCCGCAACCAATGCCAGCTGATTGCCCCGGAAGGTGCCGGTGTGCTGACCGGGCTCCCAAATATCCAGCTCCGGCTTAAACAGCACCATTGCAAGAGGCATACCGCAACCGCCGATGGACTTGGAAATGGTGACCATATCGGGAATGATGCCTGCACGCTCAAAGGAGAAGAAATAGCCGCAGCGGCCAATACCTGCCTGAATATCGTCCACGATCAGCAGTATATCGTGCTGATCGCACAGCTGACGCAGTCTCTGCAGCCACTGCACATCAAAGGCATAGATGCCGCCGTCTGCCTGCACAGACTCCAAAATAATTGCCGCAGGCTTCTCTACACCGGAATGATCGTCGGTGATCAGGCGCTCCATATAAGCGATCGTATCCAGCTCCGGGAACATATAGGGGGCAGGAATATGGGTCACATTGTTCAGTGGGATACCTGCGCCCTCACGGGAGCAGCGATCGGTGGTCAGAGAGACTGCCCCCAAGGTCATACCGTGGAACGCGCCCATCAGTGCAAAAATATTGCTGCGGCCCTTTACCTTGCGCGCCAGCTTTACCGCGGCTTCCACCGCATTGGTACCGGTAGGACCTGCGAACTGGACCTTATAGTTCATCCCACGGGGCGCTAAAATATGATTTTGAAAGAACTCCAAAAAGGCCCGCTTGGGAGCTGTGTACATATCCATAGAGTGCACAATGCCGTCGCTTTCCAGATAAGCGATCATGGCCTTGTTCATCATATCGGGATTGTGGCCGAAATTCAGCGCACCTGCGCCTGCAAAAAAGTCAATATACTCTTTGCCGTTCTCGTCTGTCATCACAGAGCCCTTGGCCTTGGTGAAAACAGTGGGAAAGCTACGGCAGTAGGAACGGACGTTCGATTCTACATTTTCAAAAATAGAGGTATTCATCCCATACTCCTCCTATTATTTATGCTTTAGCAACCGATATTCTACCACATCACCGATTTAAAATCAACCTTTATCCATAATTTCTTTACAAAAGCAGAGAAATAAACCGGTTTTTGTTATATTTTCCTTATAAGCAAAAAAGGCTCCCTCTGACGAGGGAGCTGGCTAATTGCCGATTTTAGGCAATTAGACTGAGGGAGAGAAATAGCAGGAAGTCTAACCATATTGTATAGACTTTTCTGAACTTTTCAGGTCTTCTCTCCCCCAGTCAGCCTGCTCGGCTGACAGCCCCCTCGTCAGAGGGGGCCAAGGGGAAAGGTGCTTTTTTGACAGGCTGAGTCGTGCCGCAAGCGGCACGCCAATTTTACTGTTTTTCGTGCTGTGTCCCGAAATAGAAGGACACCACCATGGAAATAATCACCATCACGTGATCCGGTGAGATCTTATCCGTCATCGCCAAAACAGCAAACACAACGGTCACCACCAGCGTCACAATGGTCTTCACCTTGATCAGGTTTGCGAAGTTTTCTAAAATCTTTTTCATATTTTCCTCTTTCCTCTTACTGTGCCTGCTCTAAATTTTCCAGGCGGCGGCATATCGCCTCGATTTCATATTCCACCACCGGTATCCGCTGGGCAAAATTGTTGTGATGGCGCACCTCACGGGTCAGTGTTTCCAGCTTGGTCTCCATCACCGCCTGAGTAATTTCCTGCTTCCGGGCGGTTTTTCGGGCTGTCGCCATACAGGTCACAATGACCCCCGCAAGGGACAGCCCTCCTGTAATCAGCGCCACAAGAATTGCTTCTGTCATCGTATTTTTTCTACTCCTGGCGCACAGTCAGGCATACATCCCTGCCCTGCAAAAGGTGGTTTTTGGCCATATTCAGGGCATTGTCCAGGTTTCGAAACGCGCCGATCTGGCGGTTATCCTGCTCATCCACCACCCGATACATTGCTGTAAGCACCTGTGTGGGCGCCTCCTGCTCCGCTTCCCGGTAGGCTACGCCGAAGTGATCGCACACGCCCTTACAGACACACTCGGCAATGGTCTGCACATTTTCGATGATCCATTTGGCGGCATCCTTGTTGTCGTGAAATTCCGCTTCCACATACACCGCAGGTGCGGCGGTACGGTACATCTCGTAAAACTGGGGCTTGGGGGTGATGTTGTCACTTGTACCGGGCGTGACCGGTGCCAACGCATCATAGACCGCCTTTGCCGCGTCATAGCTTTTGCCGGGCTTTGCGTAATAGAAAATCCGCGTGCCCGTAACCTGCGTATTAAAGGCGTTGGTGTGAATACACAGATGCAGATCCGCACCCCATGCATTAGACTCCTTCACCCGATTGTACATCGCCTGTGACCCTTGCTCATAGCTGGTCTTCGCGTCAAAACCGCACCGCTGTAAAGCAGTCACAAGCAAGCCTGCGATTTTTTGGCACTGCACCATTTCGTTGGTGTCGCCGTATGCGTAGGTGTTGCCCCCCTGGTCGCTGGGGGAGACATAGATTTTATATGCCATAAACGAATCCTCCTTACATTTTGTTTTGTTTTCCTAAACGGACAGACTTCCGCATCACGCCAAAATCCACCCTTTTTCCGTGGCGATCGCCTTTTCTTCATCTGTGAGCTTTGCAAGGTTTACTGCCCCCAATGTGCAGGTCAGTGCCGCACCCTCGGTGTTGTTCACCAGTGCCCTAAGAATGGACAGCAGGCTGTCGTGGGTCAGCTTCGACGAATAGGAAAAGTTGATATCCTGCAGGATATCCCCCTCCACAACAATGTTTTCCAGGGCATAGCAGCCGTTGAATGCGGTATTTATGCCATACTGCAATTTCGTCTTGGGCGGTATAAATTTCTCAAAGGTCACCAGATTCCGCATTGCAAAGGCACGAGAAAGATTGGTCGCCTTGGATGTGTCAATGACCGGCATGCGGACAATGGCGTCTGAATTCTGCCAGGTTTGCAGAAAACTGACACAGTTGGACGTATCAAACTCCAGTCCCCGATCCGTGAACAGTGCACCAAAATCCACTTCGCCGTCTACCCAATACGTAAATGCCTGCTGCAAAACTGTGGGCCTCATACTGTATTTAGGTTTAAAATTATCCGCGGTCCATACCTGCTGTGCAGAGGATGGATTCCGAAATGCATAAGTGTAGTCCGTGCGTTCACCGTTATACTGAAGAGCATCCCAAAGGCGGTCATATTCCTCCTGTTTGCCTTCTTTTTTGCCCCTGTTGTACTCCTTCATCATTGCGACATTGGTGAGGAAATAGACATCCTCCTCCACTTCGGGATAATCGTAATTACGATCGGAAAAGCACTTTTTCATAGCGGTGAGAATGCGTTTTTCTCCTATTGTTTCGCCTATTTTTATACCGGTTTCCCGATTTTCATCTGCAACTCTGGTAACACCGCCTGCCATTTCGCTGGGCTTATACCGCTTTTGGGTCAGCTCCTCCGAATACGCCTCTGCCCGCAAAAGATCGGCAATGGCCTGATAATGCTCGCTGCTTGTTATGACCTTTGCCATCAGTACGCCACCTCATCCCCATCTGGCAGTGCCGCAAGCACCGCATCTTTTAGCTTTTGAATGATATTTTCATCGGTAAGCTTTACCGCCTCCGGGTCGCTGATGGTATAGCGCACCCCGTTGACCGTTAATGTTTCTATTTTCATATACGCTCCTAATCCTTCAGATACCAAAGCTGTACCGTGGCGGTCTGACCGCTGCAGTCATCCTCAGTATCCAAATAAATCCTCTGTGTATCTGCAAAAATTTCCACCCGGGGCGTATGCACACCCCCAAAGGGAATGGTCCTTCCTGCGCTGTCACTGCCGCTGCAGCCCAGGACCTTGGTGGCGGCAGTGTTGTGCGCCAGCGAATCTACCCCGCTGTTGGGCATTGCGCCGAAGTTTAAAAGCTTGGTGTAGACGGTCTTTCCATCGTGCCGCTGGGGCGTTTCGTATTCCACATTCAAAAGCATCGGAAGGCTGATGCCCAGCTTTTCCAGTGCCTGTTTTTCTGTGGATGCTCCTGTACCGCCTGCACGGATATCCAAGGGAGTGTCCAGCATCACCGGCACGTGGAAGGCAAAATCCTGCTCCGACCAGTCAAACACCGGCACGCCCTTCCCCAATGTCAAGGTTTTTACCGCCTGTTCCAGGCAATCGGCAACCGTCACCTCGATCAGGAAGCTGCTCTCATAATCCAGATCCGTCAGCACCAGTTCCAAATAATACCGCCCGTTTTCCACCACCGGCGTAGCCTGTTGGGGTGATCCGCCGGCAATGCTGTAGGATACACACAGGGTATTTTCCGTCTGTCCAAAGCTACCGCAAAAGCACTCCCCCCGTACCGTCAGTCTGGCCCGGTTGCTTGCCGCACCCAAACGGGAAACGGTGGCATTATTGGTTAGTCGGCTGTAAGGAATCAGCCCACATTCCACCGTCTGCTGTGCCTCATAGCCACGGCTATCCACTGCGGAAAAACGAAAGCTGCTCCCCTCCACTGCCGAAAGCACATACTGCCCCTGTGAAAGGGTGTGCCCGTTCACCTGCTGCTTTACAATGCCTGCGCCGTTACGCCCGGTGGCTGCACAGTCGCAGAGGGCATTGCTGTGGAAGCGAATCAGGGTGTTTTCATCTCCTGTCAGCGCCAGGGTTTCCTCGTTTATATCCCGCACTGAACCGGAAAGCAGGGGCGCACATCGGTGCTCCTCGGCGGTAAAATCGCAGGTACAGCTTCGCTCTCCGATCAGGGATTCTGCGCTGTAGGTCCTGCACACAAAGGTGCACCTTCCCTGCTTCTCGTTGGGAATAGCGCTATAAAAGCTTTCAGGAACGGTAAAGTGCACCTGTTCCGCAGAAAAACGCTCCTCCTGCTCTACGCATTCGCCATCTCCACCGATATACCCACTCAAGCCCCCAAAGGTATAATAAAGGCTGTGGGTGTAGCCACTGTTCATTTTCGGCAGTGTTACCGTGCACACGCCCTCTATAGCGCTGTCGGTGGCCACAGGCACTGTGGCCCGGGGGATCTGCGGAAGCTCCAATGTCTGCCGCAGCTCCACCACGCCTGCGGAGATGTGGGTATTCATCCAGGTCTGCACCTCCACAGTGGCATTTCCCAAGCTGTCGTGGGGTACGGTGTATTGGGTATCCACAACGGTTTTGGTGGTGCCCATGGGCAGCGTATAAGACACCTCCTGCTTTACCGGTGTCTGTCCATTCACAGAAATCAGATAATAGGCGGTGCGTTCTGTCTCGTTGTAGCTGCCCCCAGTTTGGGTGGACTGCCATAAAATACGCACTGTAGACGTATTTTCCTGCACATTTTGTGCCAGTGTCGTCACCGCCAAATGTTGATATACTGCCATCTCTCCTCCTATATCCAAAAGCAGGCGGTACGGCTTACCCCTGCATCCGTATAATCCTCGAACCGTGCATGACTGCCGATTACCAAATAGTTCCCAACGGTCACATCCACCGCAGTAACACCCTCTTTGTCCGCCTGCAGAATGACCTCTCCGCTTCGCCGGACATACATTCCCTCTTCATTTAAAAGGTTCTCCATCTGGGTGCCGCTTTTGCTGATGGTCAGTCCCTGCTCATCAAAGGTAAAGCCGGTTTGGGTCTGCACCCGACTAACCCCCTCCTCCTGCAGTGCGCGAACCTGCAGCTTGATGCTGTCTGCTGTCTGCTCCAGCAGGGTGTTTTGTGTTTTCAGCGTACCCAGCTCTGTCTGCTGACGGGAAACCGCGGCGGTGATGCCCTCGACCTGCAACGCAAGGGCGGCATTTTTTCCTGCCTGATCCCGATTTTCCGCCTGCAGGCCGTCTACTGTGGTCTGAATTTCCAGCACCTTGCCGCCCAACACCTGATAGCTTTGGTGATTGACCGCAGTGATGCCGTCCCGTCGGCGGCTTCCCGTACATTCCAATATATCCCCACGGGCAGATTGGGTGCGTTTCATCACGAAAAAGGTATGCTCCTGTCCTTTTCCGTCGGTTACCGTCAGAATATCCCCCACCCCAATCGTACAGTCACCGGGGATATGCAGCCGCCCGGGTGTATAGGTCACCGTTTTCAGCTGCTCATAAAGGGTCTGCGCCGGTCCGATCAGGGACTGGGCATTGTGCGCCTGCAAAAGGGGGTTGCTTTCAATCACATAGGGATTCCCCTCCACCGCATCCGCAGGATACACTGTCCCCACATCCTTGGAGGTGGCCCTAAGCTGTACGCGCTCAATAGGGCACACCTGATAATCCTCACAGGTAAAGCCTCCCTGATAGTAGTACTGCCACTGCCCCTGCGTTAAAAGGCCCTCTGCCTGTTCGTTGACAAGAAGCTCTACAGGTCCTTGCATACTTAAATCCGTTCCCTCTGCGCGAACGGTAAGTCCCGGCACAAGCAAGGACAATGTACCGTCTATGTACGCGGTTTTCAGCACACCTCCACCGAAGCCCACCCTTCGGCCTGTAGGCCGATACCATCCGAAGCGCAGCTTTCCATCCGGTGTCGCGACACAAAAGCGGCCGCAAAGCGCACCGATCCAGCGCATCAGCTGCCGTCCGGTACAGCTCTGCACCGAGAATTTTTCCACGGAATACGCACCGTTGGGCAGAATCTGCTCCTCCAATTCCAGATCGCAGACACGGCAAACCATTTGCGCAAAGTTCTGCAGGCTGTAGGGCCATTCCTGCAAGCCCTCCAGCCACCCGCTCAGCTCCCGATCCAGCAAACACACGCGGTCATAGGCGGTGACGGTGTAAAGTGACGGAGACTTTTGTGTAGGCTTTTCCGCCACAAAAAGCCCCATCTGATGGGAAACGCCCGTTTCATCCTGCCGATAAACCGTGAGCAGATCCCCCGGCCCAACAGGGCATTTTTGCCCGTTTGAAAGCAACGTCAGCTCCAATACGGATGCACAGACCGAGCCGGGATTCAGCTCCGGACCGTCATTGGACGCCTGCGTCAGGGTATATTTTAAAATGGCATCCCCGCAGGCATCTCCTGAAGACAGCATCCGTCCATCCGGCAGCTTTACAAGGGTTTTATACATCTGCTCCCTCCTAACACTCAATGACCGAGAATCCGTAATTGTTCCACAGACCGGTACGGGCATTTTTCCAGCTGATGGCATATTTGCTGCGGTATGCGTTGGTGGTTACCGCCACCGACGCATCCACCCTGTCCGGATGGGTAAACAGGAAGGTGGGCTCCATTGGAAAAAGGCGCTCCATATACTGCTTTTCCTCCTCTGTCAGGTGGCTGTAGGTAAAGCTCCACGCCCCCACCTTATACCGCACGGGGATACGATGCATCACGCCGCTTTCATCCCGTCCTGCCTCACTGCTGTCCAGATCCTCATAGCTGACCGTGACCTGCTCATCCGGCAAAAGCATCGGCACGTTATTGATTTTAAAAAGCTCGGTTGTATCTCTCATAAGTACCCTCCTGTCATCACTGCCATTTTTCCGTTATGGCGGTTTACTGCCGCGGCCACATCTTCATCTGTCAGATGGATCCCCAGTACCGCCTGCAAAAGCTGCTGCAGTACCGAAACGGTGGCCTGATGACCTGCCATATTGCCCGCAGTGTAGTCTGCCATGGTTTGCGCCATGGCCTCCTGGATCACCGAAAGGGGCGCTTCCACGTTGGTGCCGTGCTTTTGGTCACCTACCACCGCCATAAAGGGCTTGTTGGCCGGAAGCACTGCGCCCTTGGCAAGCAAGGGGATTTGCGGCGGTGTGACGGTCTTCAGCCCTAAGCTGAAGGATTTACCGCCCAATACGGGGATCCAGCTTGGGATGCTGAATTTAATGCTGTTCATACCCGAGGCCAGTGCGTTGATGGCCGTTGCGCCGCCCTGCATCGCGCCGTTTAACATTGCGATAAAGGCATTGATCACATCCTTGAGCCCTTTTGCCATGGGATCGGCGGTATGATCCTTCAGCCAGCTCCAAGCGTTGGACCAAACATTTTTCAGTCCATTCCACGTACCAAGGGATGCGCTGTCCACCAGGGAAAAAGCATTTTTAACGCCAAACAGGGTATCTGTGATGCCTTGAAAGCTTCCCAGCAGCTTTCCCAGCGGGCTGTCCACTCCTGCGAGGATCCGTATCAGGTTATTTAGGGTGCCGCCCATCTGCTCCGTTGAGAGATTCCACTGCAATGTGGCGCCCGTTACACCGCTTACACCCGCTACAAAGGATTTGATGGAATGGACGATTTCAGCGATGGGCCCCTGGTTGGTGGAGACCCAATCGGACATTCCGTACAGCTCCTGCTGCAGACCCTTAAAATAGTCGATCACCTGATCTCCTGCCCAGTGTGCCAAGGGCTGCAGGCATTCCTCCCACAGCCAGTTCAGTGTGGGTTTTATTTCCTCAATAATCTGAGATAGTGTTTGAAGGGCCACAGTTAAGGTGTCCAAAAACACCGGCAGCAGTTCCTCTGCGGTCCACTGTGCCAGCGGAATGAGCAAATTATTCCACGCCCATTCCAGCCCCTCAAACAAGGTCTTCTTGATGGGCTCTATGGCCTGCTTCAGCTTGTTGAAGGATTCGGTCGCTCTGGAAAAATCCAGCTCCCGCAAGGGCTTTAGCAGTTTTTCTAATTTCTGCGCCAATTTTTCCCACGCACCGCTGAGCGCAGGCAGATCCGTATCCGTGATCCACCCACCGCCTCCGGAGGATGCTGCCCCCACACGGGTCAGCTGGTCAAAGCCTGCCAGGGTACGTCTAAGTGCCGTACCGGCGGCAGCGGTCCCCTGCAGGGCAGTGGTAAAGGTGTCTGCGCCGGTGCTGCCGAAAAACAGCGCTCTGAGCACTCTGCCGATGCATAATGCCAAATTGGTCAATGCCTGCACCGCAAGCTGCACCACCGGCACCAGTACCTGTACAATGGGTCCTGCCGCATACACCACCGCACTGCGGAAGCTGCTGAGCATCTGCTGTACCCGATATAGCTGCTCCGCCAACTCCTCGGAGCACAGCACCGCCACCCTGCTGTAGTCCTCTGCCGAATCCACGGTAAAGGTATCCGACAGCATCCTTTTGAGTCCCTGTAAGCGCTGCTGAAGCTTCTTCACCATAGACGCAAACTCCCCTTCCAGCTTCAGGCGAAGCTGGCGGGCATAAAGGGTCATCCGCTTGACAAGTACCTGCATCGCGCCATAAATGTCAAAAAATTCATCCGATTCAAAAATGGCATCTTTAATCAGTTCCAGCTCTATCATCGGGAATCACTCCTTTCTGTGGAGGAACGGTCCAAAAGCTGCAGCAGACGTGTCTGCTCCTCTATTTCATCACGGGAATACGCCTTGGGCAGATCCACAAGCCTTCGGTTTTCTTCATAGAACCGTTTTTCCCAGCTTTCCAGCTTTTCGCCCTTATTTCGTTTTTCCCGAATCCCCACCACCGTGCTCAGCCGTCCCTCACCAATGGCGTGAAACCAGCTGAGAAAGGTCCACCAGTGGATATAGGGCTCCGCCCGAATTTCCAGTCCGCTGACCTTATTCACATCGGCAATGATCAGGGGCGCATCCTGCTCCCAGTCTAAAAGCCTTGGGCCGCCCTCAGTGGGTGCCTGTCTGCCGCCGCTTAAAAACAAGGTCAGATATTCCATTGCAGCCTGCTCCTGTTCTGCAGGGAGCTTCTGCTCGTAAAACAGCGCCAGTGCGATCTGCCATTTAAAGCAGTCCGGCAGATCCGGGTCGGAAAAATACCGAAAAATTTCAAGTATTTCCCTGAAATCCGTGTGCAAATCATAGGTTTTGCCGCCAAAAACAGCAGTTTTCGGCAGTTTCCACGGACTCATCATTTCTTTTGCGCGCCGTCCCGTTCAGCCTTTTTCTCAGCGGCGCACTGCCGCGCGCCATCCAAAAGCACCGGCTGTAACGCATCTAAAAGATTGCCGATGACCCGTTGGCCGTTGGAAGCCATGGCCAGCAGATTGACGCCGCCCAAAATGCGGTCAAAGTCGTTTTCCTCCCCGAATACCCAGCTCAGCAGCTTTTTCATCTGCTGATCCGCATCCCACAAAAGATGAACTGTATCCGCTCCTTTATCCCGAGCCTTTTCCAGCAGCTCCTCCTGCACCGACTGCAGCTTCTCTGCTGCCTGGGTAAAACGGGCAAACACATTGGGGTCAGCAGGGTTAAAGCGCAATACACCTGCGCCGATCTTGTAGGACTTTATGCCACTGTCAAACTGTAGCTTTTCCATATGTTCCTCCTTTTTTTAAAAGGGGCGCATTTGCGCCCCTAAGTTCTTATCCCCCGCGGCAATAACCGCAGAGAATTTAATTCGCAGTTGCCGTAAAGGTGCGTGCACTCAAATCAAACACGCCGGCAGTCTTTTTGCCTGTGAAATGCAGTACAAAGGGAATCTGATAACCGGAGGTATCGCCGCCGTAGCTCTTGACCTCAATAAAGGCCTCCTCCATAGTGGCAGGATAGGCATTTTCGCTCTGTTTCTCCCAAAGCTTCACCTCGACCACGGTGGTTTTCAGGCTGTCCATTACCAGGGCATTGTCGATGATATTTTGCAGTCTTTCAAACAAGCCTGTGCCTGCCTCTGCATAATAGGGCTCTACCGAGCCGGTCTTTTCGTAGCCGGAAATGACCACAGAGGTCTCGCCCAAAATGTTCTTTTTGGTATCCACCTGGGCGGACAGTTCCGCGCTGAATTCCTCCAGGTCCTTACCCAGCCGTTCATATACGGGATTTTCTCCGCTTGCGGAGGTATCCACGTAATGCGCCAAATATTTTCGTTCAATCTTTGCCATATTCTTCTCCTTCCAAATTGTAGATCTTTGTGTATTCCAGGGTCAGCCGCACCCCGTAGCGATTGATGCCGCCTGTGCCTGTTTTTTGCTTTTTTTCCTGCTCGGCATAAAGCCGCTCCTTTTCGGGCAGGTCTCCGAAGGTTGGCGTGCTGCCCCTTGCCCACTGCTCCTGCACCCACCTGCAAAAAAGGCTCATAAAGGTAGCGTGCGCTTCCTTGGAAACCGCTTCGTGGGTGCAAAGCATCATACGGGTACGAAGCTGCACAGTCCGATTGCCCAGCACATCTTCACGTACACCCAGCTGCTCTGTTCCCAGGGGAAAAAGTCCCACGGCACCGGGTATAGGCGGCAGGTGATCCACGTATACCGTCCCCTTGATCAGGGGACAGGTTTTCAGCCAACTGATCATTGTTTCATACATCGCAGTCTCCTTATCTGCCTTCCACGTGGCAAAGCGCGCCCTGCCAGTAGCAGGGCTTTACCGAGCTCAGCCGATAAAGCCCCTGCACCAGTGCAGGCACAAAGCGATCCCATTCGTCTTCCGAGACTTCCGGTCCAACACCTTCCAGTACCCGATCTCCCGGATAAATGCACAGCTCTGTGCAAGGGACGATCAGCAGTGCCTCCACTTGATAGGCACACCCGTATTCCTCGCTTTTCAGCGCTTTTGACCACTGGAAGAAGGCATTTTCCAACACATTGCGGGTGATTTTTCCATTTTCCCTGCGATAAACCGTTACCGTTTTATCGCATAAGCTATAGCACAGCGGATTCATCATCGGCACGCCCCTCGGTAAATATCCAGGTAAATTTTCGCCTGCTCCAGCAGCTTTCGCCGCAAGCTGCTATCTGTATCCGTCCCGTAACGCACCGACACACTGCCTACGGTAGCAGCGGTGACACCGACCTCATGTCGGCTCACACCGTAAAGCACCTCTGCCATAGCGCACAGTGCCATTTTCTCAGAGACGATGTCTGTGGGCAAAACCTTATAGGTTCTGCGAAAATCGGACAGCGCCTGTGTCGCCCGCAACGCCATAGCGGGAAAGGCTTTTTCGGGGATGGCACTGCCCAAATAGGTATTTGCGTAAAAATCAAAGTCTACCATCGGACACTGCCTGCCTTTCTTACTGGGCAGTACCCACAGCGATATCCTTCAGTACCGCGGCCTTTAAAGTGTTCTTCAGTGCCACGCCTGCTACCAGCTCCACCTCACCGGTCTTCACCGCACCGGGCGCAGACAGGTCGGGCATATAGCTGGTAATGACACCGCTACCCATGGGGCTGATGCCGTGGAAGCCGTCCAGACCCAGGGAAACCGCGTAAATGGCAGTCTTGCCGTTTGCATCGGTTTCCACCACGTCCTTGGTGGTGGTGCCGTCATAGTACTTGCCCATATCCACCATAGGAATGCCTGCATAGGTCTCAACCACGCGGCCAAAGTCGTCCTTGGTGCGCTCGTAATAGCCGGCACGGCGGGCAATGGAGCGCAGCTTAATGAGCATCTGACGGTTCATCAGCAGCATAGAAGGCGTGCCGTCCAAACAGCTCAGGAAGCTGTCCATCTCGTCCAAAAATGCGTTATAGTTGCGGTCCAGTTCCTCGGAGGTGGTCAGGCTGATCTGACCGGTGATCTCATTTTCCGTGCCGGAGAGCAGCTTTTTCAGGCCATCAAAGGTATTGGGCACAAAGCCTGCGCCGGAGGCAGCAGAAGTACCGTTAATAACCAGGTTGTGGAAATAATTGGAGGTCGCCTTGATCTTCTGCTCTGCCTGGAATGCCAGCTCGTCAGCTGCACCGGCGGTGTTCTGCAGAACACGGTCCACCTGGAAGGAGCCGCCCATAATGATGGCGCCGGTGGTCTTCTTTTCCCGCAGTGCCTCACCGGGGGTATACTCTCCGTTGATGGTACGCACATTGGCGGTGGAAGGGGTCTTCAGCTGAATGTAGCCATAGGTCAGGGTGCTGCCGCCGGTACCGGGAGAGATGACGTTGTCAAATACCATATTGTCCAGCAGCAGAGAGCTGCGGCGGAACATATCCACGATCTGCTGATCCACCTTGTCCGCCATACCGATTTTTGCCTGTTGTAATGTAATTGCCATAATGTTTACTTCCTTTCAAATTTTTCTTTCAGTGCACCGGCCAATGTGTCCGGTGTGTTTGTAAAGTGTTGTTCTTTTGCGCCTGTGCCCCACGCGTAAGGGGGCGGGGTTTCCTCGTCAAACAAGTAGGCTGCCTCTTTTTTCAGCTGCTCCACTGCCTGCCTGACGGCGTCCTGACGGTTTTCACTTTCCTGCAAGGCCTGCAGATCCAAAAGGGCGGTAATGGCCTTGACGCTTCGCCCGCGGGCATGTTCCACCGCACTGTGCACCAGACTTTCAAAGCGTACGCTGTCCAGCTGTTTTTCAAAGTCCTTTTTGACCTGCTTCTCCTGCTCCTGCAGCTGCAGCACCTGCTGCTGCAGGCTTTCGTAATCGGAAAAGCCTGCCCGTGTGCGCTCAATATCCCGACCGTTTTCCGCCATAATGGCATCAATAACCTCTTTGGAAAGGGGCTTTCCTTCCACCGTCAAATTTTGTAAAAACTCTCTTTTCATTATTCCTCCTACGCCTTTTTACGGGGTTTGCTCCCCAAAAATCAAACATTTTACGCCTGTTCCGGCATATATTTTCTGCGAATCGCCTGTAGCTGCTCCTGTGTATCTGCCGGCATATTGAAGCGCCATCCCAAGGCGATCTCAGGCCGCACCAGACCGTCTGCCACCATTTGGCGGTATTCCTCCCAGGTCTTTGCCTCGTCATACAAAATGCCATTACCCCAATCCACAGAAAACACAGGGCTTTCCGGGGGATCTCCGATTTTATAAAGCCTTGCGAGGCAGCTGCAAAGCGCTATAAGCTTTTCCAGCGCCTCTGTCCACATCCGCTGAAAATCCATCACCGTCAGGTTATAATCTCCTGCGCTGGAGCTGATCTCCGTGGCGGTACGATCCTCTGCATTGGCATCGGAAAGCATCCCCCGCTTCAGGCCGATCACCGTCTCCACATTTCGCAGGTACTCCTGCTTGCGCTCTAAATACGCCGTCTGACGCAGTGTGGGAGAAAAAATAGTGATGCCCACCTGCTCCGGGTCGTCGTCCAGTCCTACAAACAGGTGGTCCTCCAAAAGCCTGTTCCCCTGTTCATCGGTTTTCAGCAGATCCCGGGATGCAATGATGCGGCTTTGTCCCCGAATAAACTCCTCCCGCAGCTGCTTCTCGTTTTCGTCAATGCGGGCGATCAGCTCTGCCGCCGGCGCAAATACACTCACTCCATCCGGTGAGCCATCCACACAGTTGAGCATAGGGGTCTTCACCTCCACCATACCGATGCTGTTGATCGGCACCGCAAAGCGATACTGCACAGGCAGCTTTTCATAGTCCGGCAGGCTGTTCAGCGGCACCTGCACCCCCAAGGTATCGGCGTTGTAGGCGCGGAACAATCGGTTTGTAATGGTTAAATACCCTCCGTTATCCAAGGTGCGCCGTTCCAAAAGGGTGTAGTAGCACCTGCCGTAGGTGCTGCGGGCCACCGTGCCGATGTCGGTCACCTCTCCTGCGCTGTTTCTGCCGAAAATCAGCACGTTGCTGCGGGGGATCAGGGTAAAGGAAAACCCCGTCCCGTGAGGACAGGGTTTTAAGTAACAGCTTCCTCCGATCAGCGCCGCCTCCACCGCCTGGCGGGACAGCGGTGCCAGCGATTTTAACAGCTGATCTGTAAAGGGATCCCGGGATGTGACACCGTATTCTCCAAAGACGGTACGCACAATTTTACTGACCACCGAATAGGCTACTCGCTGGCAGGGATCCAGTCCGTCGGAGGGTGTACCGTAATACAGCTTCTGCCAATTGTGAATGGCCCTACGCATGGCGCCGGAGGTTTTATCCCACCCGCCGAAGGCCTCTTCATAGCTATAGATCCCCATCAGGCGCCACCTGCCTTTCGTGCCGTCCGCAGGCCTGCCTGCACGCCCCGAATGTAGGCATGCAGATTCTCATTTTCCTGACGCAGAAGGCGGTTTTGTCCTTTGAGTCGGCGGTTTTCCCGCAGGACCGTTTCCTTTGCCCACATAGGCAAAAATCGTTCTACTAAAAATTTCTTCATGCTTCTTCCTTTCCATCCCAACGGCGTAAAACCGTGGTGCAAAAATAACGGATCTCATCCATGGCGTGATCGTGCTCCTTGACCGGCCGCTCCCACGTTCCTTGTTCCTCCCAGCGGTACAGAGAAAACTCCCGAATGGCATCGGTGCAGCTTGGATGGATCTGCAGACAGCCGGACTGCAGACAAGCTGAAACCTGTCGAATACCGTCCAGCACGTTGTTTTTTGCCTTCCGTACCGAAAAGCGCCCCTTGCGGCGGATCAGGGTGATAAACGATGCCGCCGACGGATCCACGATCACCTGCTCCACCGGCAGATCCCCGGCAAGCTCCAGCAGTGCTTCATAGTACTCTCCATCGGTCTTACTTTTCCCCGACTTTCGCCCATCATAGTAATACTCCCGCAGCCGCAGGGCTCTGCCCTGCCCCACACACCAAAGACCGGCTGAAAAGGGATTCATAGTTCCGTAATCCACAGAGATATAGTACCGTGGATTGGGGGGCACTGCACAGCTCAGGTGTTTTTGCTTGTCGAACGAGTAGATGAGTCCCTCTGCCACGCACCACAAGCCTAAAATATACCGCTTGTAAAACACCCCTGTATACAGGTTTTCGTAACGGCGGCGAATAGCGTGCGACAACCCCGGATTGTCGGCCATGGTAAAATGCAGGTAAAGCATCTGTTTTTCTCTGCGTTTTTCGATCCATTCCTTATAAAACCAATGCTCCGGCCCTGCCGGGTTGCAGTTAAACCACAGCTTAGACCCCTCCACCGAGCATCGGGCGCAGGTCTGCTCCACGAAGGAACGGGGCATCAGCGCCACCTCATCCAGCAGTGCACCTGCCAAGGTGATGCCCTGGATCTGCTTATAGGAGCTTTCATCCAAACCGCCAAAAAAGTAATAGGTATTCTCCCGCCCCTTATAGCGCACCGTCAGCTTGTTTTCCGACCGACTCTCCCGCAGCTGAAAAATGCCGCCCAGCCAGCTATAGAGATTGCACACCACGTTGCGCCGCAGGGAGGCAATGCTTCTGCCGCAGATGCCGAAGCTTTGACCGTCAAACATACTCATACTCCAAATAAAAAAGCCGTCTGTCATACAGACGGTCTTGCCGGAGCGCACTGCTCCGTCGCATATAATGCCCTCGCATTTTTTAAGCTGAGGTCTGTTCCACCAGGTCATCGCCAGCATCTGCCGTTTGCTGAAGTTCTTGTAGGTCACTAACGTTGATCGCCTCCTTCGTTGATGATAGTATGGCCTCCAAAAGATTGTTATCGCTTCCCTTTTTGCCGTCCGCTTTGCCGAACAGGCCGTAGTATTCTCCCAGCAGCTCCAACGCCTTCAGCTTATCGTAGAGCTTTACCTTCAGTCCACTGCTTGTAGATTCCACCGCCGCAATAGCCGCATAACAGCCGCCGCCCTTTTTCGTCCGCTTCAGGGACAGCCCCTCGTCTGTAACACGCACCACATCCGTAGCCCGTGTCAAGGCAATGGCCGCCAGCTCGTCGATGATCCTTTTTTCAAGCTGCCCGGAATATTCCCCGTCGGCACACTCCATTTGCTCACCTCCTTTTCCACGATGCCATCATAGCACGGGAAAAAGGAAAAGTCTTCCCGTTTTTTTCCCAACCTTATAAACCGCCGTTTCTGCCCGATGGCGTTCACCGCAAACAAAAAATGGCGCTGCCTCAAGCATCTTGAGACAGCGCCATTTTTAAATGTAGATGTTTAGTCGATTACAGCCTCGATGGAACGCAGGGGCTCCAGGAATACTTCGATATCCTTCTTGGACTGCTCGAAGTCTACCTCATAAGTATCTGCCATTGCCTTTGCCAATTCATCCAGAGTCTTGTCTTCAGCCAGCTGCTCCCACAGGAATTTGCCAGTGTTGTTCAGGGTAACCATGCCGGAGAACTTCTTTACCATTTCGCCAATGGGTGCCAGCACAAAACGGCCGGCTACGGGACGCATAACAAATTGATCGTTTCTTTTCATGTCAGTTTTCCTTTCCGTTCTAATTGTGGCATCTTACTTCTTGCCCGAATTGCTTCTGCTATAGCTGTAGGCATACTTGCTGCTGTACTTATACTTATTGCCGTAACGGTAACGGTAGCGATAGCGGTAACGGCTCTTGGTTTCCTGCACCACACCGTTCATTACAAAGCCCAGCAAACGGGAGCCGGAGAGCTCCAGCTGCTTTACGCCCCGGGCCACAATATCCTTTTCGGTGGAATTTTGCTGCACCAAAAACAGCACGCCGTGGGTCACATTGGCTACCTCGCAGGCATCGGAAACAACGCCGATAGGCGGCGTGTCTACGAAAATATAGTCGTAGCGGGCAGACATCGTCTCGATCAAAGTCTTCATCCGGGGACAGCCCAACAGCTCCAACGGGTTGGGGGGAATCTCACCGGAGAAAATCACATCCAGATTGGGGCGCATATCTTTACGCACGCAATCGTCCATATTGGTCATACCGGCCAGCACATCGGAAAGACCGGGGGATGCTTTTTCAATCAGCAGACGACCCAAGCTGGGGCGGCGCATATCCGCGTCGATCAGAAGTACCTTACTTCCGGTCTCTGCGAAGGAAATGGCCAAATTCAGAATCGTGGTGGATTTACCCTCACTGGCCAAACCACTGGTCAGGCACAGGCTCTTACAGCCGTCACCGGGAAGGACAAAGCGGATATTGGTACGCAGGGTGTTGTAGGCTTCCTGAATGTAGAAGTTGCTCTTGCTGTTGAGGATCAGGCGGCGCTGCGCAGTATAGCTGCGGTCAGCATCGGTCTTTTTCTTATTGAACAGGCTCATTCTCTGCAACCTCCTTCTTGGTGTCTTTCGCGGTATACTCGTAGCCGGACTGGTTCTTGTTGTCCATAGCCAGGTCGGGGATCATACCCAATACCGGTGCGGAGGAAATCAGCGCTAAGTCTTCTTCTGTTTTTACACGCACATCCAGCAGGGTTTGCAGCACAATGATACAGATGGCGATCACCGCGCCCAAAACCACACCGATGGTGGTTTTCTCGCTGATATTGGGAGAATAGGGTGCGCCTGCCACCTTTGCACGGTCAATGATCTTTGTGGAGCTGCCTTCTACGATCTTTGCGATCTCACCGGGGGCCACATCCGCAATAGCATTGGCGATCTTCGCCGCCACATTGGGATCGGCGTGGGAGATGTAAACCTTAAATACTTCGGTCTCGTTCTGTGCTGCAGCGCTCATTCTGGAACGGATAGCGCTTGCGCCCATACCCACGTCTGCCTGCTTGGCAACCTCACGCAGAACCGTATCGCTCTTAAGGATCTCGATATAGGTTTTAACCAGCTGTTGAGAAGTAGCCAGGTTGGTTGCAGTAACGCCTGTAACAACGTTATCCCCGGTTTGCACCAGGTTGTTCACGTAAATCGTCACGCTGGAACGGTACAGCGGAGTCACAAAATTCTTTGTGCGGAAATAAAACGCACCGCCTACGACCACCGCCAGCAGAATCACCAGCCAAATTTTTTGCAGAACAGCAGAAAAAAGCTCAGACAAATTGATCTCTCTTGTTTTCTCCACTTTCATCGCCTCCTTTTGTTTGATTCGCATAAATCACCAGTTTATTAAAGGATTATAGCACAAATACACCGCCCAGTCAACATCAAAACCACTGAAATAATTGCAAAAACCATCCTTGTAATCTGCCCGGTGTGTGCTATAATGACCGTATATGATATACTAGGAGGTATTTTTTATGACCCTGCAGCATTATGCCGACTACGCCTGGGAGCAGGCCGCCGCTTTTTTGGCCATCGACTCCCCCTCCTGCTACACCGCCCGTGCCGCCCAATGGGTAAAGGAGGCTTTTGAAAAACTGGGCTTTTCTGCCCATATTACCGAAAAGGGCGGCGTTATCGCGGATTTAGGCGGTAACCGGGATCAAGAAGGACTTTTGCTTGCCGCCCACGCCGACACCCTGGGCGCTATGGTTGCGGAGGTAAAGGGCAACGGCCGTTTACGCCTGACCCCCTTAGGCGGTATGTCTGCCAACAATGGCGAAGCAGAAAATGTCCGTGTCTACACCCGTGACGGCAAGATTTACGAGGGCACCTTCCAGCTTTGCAACGCCTCTGTGCACGTCAATAAGGACTACAGCTCTGCATCCCGCACCTTCGATACCACCGAGGTGGTGCTGGACGAGCAGGTCAACTCCTGTGAGGATGCGAAGAAGCTGGGCATTCAGGTAGGGGACATCGTCTGCTTTGATCCCCGCACCCGCCGCACTGCCTCCGGCTACCTGAAAAGCCGTTTTTTGGACGATAAGCTGTCGGTAGGCATTTTGCTGGGCTTTGCCAAATATATCGCAGATAACCGCATCACCCTTTCCCGTCCCACCTATGTACATATCACCGTATATGAAGAAGTGGGTCACGGCGGCTCCGGCTCTGTGCCTGCAGGCGTTACCGAAGCCATTTCCGTAGATATGGGCTGTGTGGGCAACGGTCTCAGCTGCACCGAGCAGCAGGTTTCCATCTGCGCCAAGGATTCCGGCGGGCCCTACAACTATGAGGTCGTGGGAAAGCTGATTGCCGCGGCGCAGAAAACCGGTGCCGATTACGCAGTGGATGTCTACCCCTATTACGGCTCTGACGTGGAAGCCACCCTGCGGGCAGGTTTTGATATCCGTCACGGTCTGATCGGCGCAGGTGTATACGCCAGCCACGGCTACGAACGCAGTCACATTCTCGGTGTATACAACACACTAAAGGTGCTTTGCGGTTATTTGGATTGCTGATATAAAAAGGGCGTGTTGCAAAACTGCAACACGCCCTTTTTTACATCAGATACGATTCAATTTGATGTGCCGCTGCCGCACCGTCCGCGGCGGCGGTAATCACCTGCCGCACCTGCTTTGTGCGCACGTCTCCCACCGCATATACCCCGTCAATATTGGTTTTTGTGGTTTCGTCTGCCACGATATAGCCCTGACCGTCCAGCTCCAGCTGCCCTTCAAAAAGGGCCGTTGCAGGACTTTGACCGATGCTGACAAACAGGCCGTCCACCGAAAGGGTCTGCCGCTGACCGGTCTGCACATTTTCCAGTACCACTCCGGTAAGCTTCTGCTCCGCTAAAAGCTGCTGTACGGTGGCGTTCCAGTGGAAGGTGATGTTTTCCGCCTGCTCCAGGGACTGATGGTACACTCTTGTGGCACGAAGGCTGTCACGCCTGTGGATCAGGTGCACCTGCCGGGCAATACGGGAGAGCACCAGTGCCGCCGCCGCGGCGGTATTGCCTCCGCCCACTACCGCAACGGTTTTACCCCTGTAGAACATCGCGTCACAGGCGGCGCAATAGCCCACGCCGCGCCCGACCAACGCTTCCTCCCCCTCTACGCCCAAATGGCGGTGGGTAGCACCGGTAGCAACGACTACTGCCCGGGCTTTAAATGTCCCGCCGGTGGTTTCTATCTCTTTCACCGCACCGGTCAGGTTTACCCTTTTTACTTCGCTGTATTCCGTTTCCACCCCAAAACGGGCCGCCCCTGCCTGCATCTGCATTCCCAGGGTAATACCGTCTACCCCATCCGGAAAGCCGGGGTAATTGTCAATTTGGGTGGTTTGTGTCATCTGTCCGCCGGGAGCGATTTTCTCGATCACCAGTGTGCGGTAGCCGGAACGGGCTGTGTACAGGGCGGCGGTATAACCTGCCGGTCCGCCGCCGATTACGATCACGTCATAGCTTCTGTCCATAATGGGTCCTCCCCGTCAAAATCTTACAAGCCCAGCATTTCAAGAAGCTGCTGCTTCGGCTTTACACCCACAGACTGGTTGATGATTTCTCCTTTTTCCAGTACAAATACCGCCGGAATGCTCATCACGCCAAATTGCTGTGCCAGCTCTCCTTCCTCGTCCACGTTGACCTTGCACACCTTTACATCCGGATATTCCTCCGCGATGCTCTCCACAATGGGTCCCAGCATCCGACAGGGACCGCACCAGGGTGCCCAAAAGTCCAGCAGAACGATTTTATCACTTTCCGTTACTTCTTTTTGAAAATCCGCTTTTGTTACGTTGATTACAGACATTTTTATTCCTCCTTACGGTTTTATTATACACTTTTCTTTCCTAAAAATTATAACCTGTCCGACAGGGCGGCTCTTTTCTTCCAAATGCCGCTGAGAAAATAGATCATGCTGGGCACCGCAAATCCTACCGGTGCCAAACCGTAGCCCAGCACAAAGCCGTAGAAGCCCCAGTCAAACACTGTGCCAAACAGCCAGCTCAGACCGATGCGGAACAGCACGCCGTCCAATATGGAGAGCAGCATACTGAACTTGGCATTGCCGATGCCCTGAATAAAGCCGCCTGTTCCCCGCATGATCGCCAGCGCCGGGAACATCCACAAAATGGCGCTGATGAAGGTGCCGGACATTTGGTGCACCAAGGGGTCGTCGGAGAATACCTTAAACAGGCTCTCGCCAAACACCAGATATGCACTTACCGCCATCACCGTCAGTATACCGGCGTAGATCCAGGCGGAATAGACCACCTTTTGGGCTCTTTTTTGCTGCCCCGCGCCCATATTTTGGCTGACCATGGGCAGTGCGGCGTGCTGAATACCCATAGAGATCTTATTGATGATATCGTCAATGCGCATACCCACGCCAAAGGTGGCAGACGCCACCACGCCCACATCGTTGACCATGGCGTTGACGCAAAGCATCGAAAGGTTGATGCAGCCGGACTGGATGGCCAAAGGCGTCCCCAGTGCGCCGATCATCTTGGCATATTCGCCGTGGATGGCAAGGCTTTTCAGCTTGAAGTCAAAGCCGAAGCCCTCTTTCTGCCGATACAGATAAACGATGGCAAATATAAACGACACCGCCTGCCCGATAATGGTAGCCCAAGCGGCACCGGCCACCTCCCAGCCCCACAGACCTGTAAACAGATAATCCAGGGCCAAATTGACCAGCGAAGCGATGGCAATGAACAGCAGCGGTCTTTTGGAGTCACCCATTCCCCGCAGCACCGCGGAGACCATATTGTAGCCGGCAGTAAAGATCATACCCCCGCCGCAGATCAGCAGGTAATCCTCCGCATAGGCTTCGGACTCAAAGGGGATCCGCATGGTGTCCAGGATCCACTGTCTGCCGATCACAAATACCCCGGTCAGCACCACCGCCAGCAGCACGATCAGGCTAAAGAGTGTGCCGATGATGCGATTGAGCTCCTTATGCTTTCCCGCACCCACCGCCTGGGCGACCAATACCTGACCGCCGTTGGAAAAGCCCAAGCACACCATTGCGCCGAAATTCATGATCTGACTGCTTTGAGACACCGCCGAAAGCCCGGCTGTGCCCACGTATTTCCCCACGATCCACATATCCACTGTGCTGTAGAACACCTGCAGGGCATTGCTCAGCATAAACGGCAGCATAAAGACAAACAGCTGCTTTGGGATAGACCCGGTGGTGAAATCCCGAGCCAATCGTCTGCCCGTCATTTTTTCATTCCTCCATTTTCTTCACGATCTGTGAAAGCAAATAGCCCTGTATATAAAAAACCGTTTCATACAGCAGATAGGACAGGGTCTCATCCTCCCACAAAAGCACCATACTGGCGGGAAAATCCTCATCTGCGCGGTAAAATTTCAGGATCAGGGTCAGCTTTTCAAAAACCGTAAACCGATACGCCACATCCCCCATTGGAACAGGTGTGCCGCCCAGCTCTTCACAGCTTTTGCAAAACTTACCATAGCGGCTGTCGAAAAAGGTGGCTGTTTTGCTTGTAAAATCCGTATTGACCCCTGCCCCTGCAGGCCGTCCCTTTAGGCTGTTTACCGGTGCGTATATGCCTGTGAGGGGTTTTTGCCCCTGATGGCACAAAAGGTCAAAGATGGAAAGCGTCTCCTCAAAGCCTGCCACCTGCCCGTTTTTGGATATCACACCGTTTTGACGGCAAAGGGCATAGCGCTCCCCCAAAAATCGGATGTATATAAACGTCTCATCACATTCCAGTTTCCACTTTTCGATCAGCGCTTGCTGATCGAACCGCAGAAAATAGCTTTGCGCCCTGTCACGGGCTAATTCGTAATTGTTCATTTTAAAACCGCCCTTTTCTTTATTATACAAACGAAACGGACAGATGTAAAGCACAATCCCCGCAGAATCCAAAAACGCACCTTTGCCTACCGGCAAAGGTGCGTTTTGGGATGATGTATCGCTGACGCGATATGATGCATTTGCTTCGCAAATATGATGTTGCTCGTTTCACTCGCAATGATGCGATGTTTGCCGCAAAACATTAGGCGAAGCCGACATCATCAGCGTCAGCGGCATCATTAGTGTAACGACATCATTTGCCGAAGGCAAACATCATTGAAAAAAGCAACATAAACAGGAATAATATGATCAAAAGCAGTATGGATCAAGATAAATCAAGGGTTGTGTATCTGGTTTGGTTCATGTGGTGCTGTAAGCCGAGAAAACGAGCGTTTTTATTCCCCGAAAGAAAATGATGACGGAATAAATTTCCAACAATCATCTTATCAAATATGATTTTTGTTTTTTTGCCGCTTGTATAAAACAGAAAATATTTTTCGTCCATCTTTCTTTCACCAATACAATATTGTGAAGCGTTACTATGCTCTGCTTTGTAATTATTTGCACAATCCTCAAAATCAATTATATGCCGTTCTCCATTATCCTTGCGATAAATGATACCACTGGCTTCATTGCTTTTTATGCCACGATTTATAGCAATAATGGCAGTATCGGGAACAGTAATATATTCCATATTCCTACCTCCTTTTGATAAATCATATCATAAATTGTCTTGTGTTTCAATGATATATCGCTGACGCGATATGATGCATTTGCTTCGCAAATATGATGTTGCTCCATTTCATTTCGCAATGATGCCATGTTTGCCGCAAAACATTAGGCGAAGCCGACATCATCAGCGTCAGCGGCATCATTAGTATAACGACATAGCATATTTAATGAAATACTGCTACGCAATATGAAATAATCCTTTGGATTATGAAATATTTTGCCTTAGCGGCAAAATGTGAAATAAAATAAATCCCTCATACGCCGCAGCGTATTTCATAGCGTCAGCTATTTCATAACGCGAAGCGTTATTTCACAAATCCCGCAAGGGATTTATTTCATTGAAAAGAAACACCTTTTGTCAGTAGACAAAAGGTGTTTCTTTTCTGGAGCAGGGTACGGGAATCGAACCCGCCTTCACGGCTTGGGAAGCCGTTGTATTACCGATATACGAACCCTGCATCGTGTGCGTATTATAACAGACTTGTTTCTAAAATTCAACCCCTTTTTGTCGAATAGCACGATTAGCCATAAGTTCAAAATAATGAATAGCAATATTTCGCTGAATATGTTATACTGTCTGCGGGGGTGAGATTATTGAAAGAAGAACGCAAAACGAAAACTGCTCCAATATCGCTGGGCGGGGCGATTGCGCTTTTGGTAGTAGGCATACTCCTTGGCAGTGTTTTCACATTCGGTATGCAGTATTGGGATGCCGAAGTAACCCGGGAATCCTGTACTTTGGTTGAAACACAGTTTGCTTCCTATCAAGAAATTCGCCAGCCAAAACGCCCTCTGCACATCAAGGAGATTGTGATCAACTGTGCGAACGGAGAGCGATACGATATTGACGGAGTTTCTATAAGCACACAGTTAACGGACGCACTACACGCATTGACTGAACAAGAAAACATCCGCCTTCTGATTCATCCTAATTCCAACACAATCGTTGAGTTTTCAACCGAGAACCGCAACCTACTTGATTTTGACGAAACAATCCGCAAATTGGGCGGTGAAAAAACAGGTTTTCTCATTTTGGGATTCTTTTTGTACTTTTGCGCTGTTGTCGGATTGTATTATGTCGTTTTGCACTGCGTGCGCAAAAAAGCAGAATACACATAATGAAAACATCTGCTGTTTAATCGCTGATTCGTCCAAAACGCTCCATAGGCAACACAATATCGCCTTGATTTTCCACTGCTATTCCAGTGTAATTTAGTAAAATAAATTAGGCCTTTGACGAGGTGACTTTATGGAAAATTATCTTCAGATCCTTTGCTGTGCGTCCGGTGCCGGAATGATCGGCTTTTTCGCGAATCGTTTGAATACCGTAACCGGATGCGTATTTTTCACCCTTGGTGTTGCTTTGCTTGTAAGCGCAATCGTCCTGGTTTCCAAGCAGGACCGGGGCAACAAGTAAATGTCGATTTGACAGGAGGTTTTTCCGTGAAAAGATATCCGATTACCGAAAAAGATAAAGAACTGATCAAGATCGGTTTGCAGGTTTTAGCAGACAATTTCGATGACGGCGTTTACAATCACACAGTGGGCTGTGCGGTTTTGTGCAAGAACGGAAATATTTACAAGGGCGTAAATTGTGACGGCATTCACGGTTCTTGTGCGGAGTATATTACTATGGGCATCGCCATTTCAAACGGTGAACGTGCGTTTGATACCATCGTTGCCGTTCACGAAAAACATCATAATTGCGTTATTCCGCCCTGCGGCAACTGCAGACAAATGCTTTTTGAGTACTGTCCCGATATTAAAGTCATTGTAAATGACGAAAAGGGCAACCTGATCAAGGTAAAAGCAAAGGATTTGTTGCCGTTCGCCTGGAAACCTGTGATCTGCTGATTTTATGATCCGTGGGGTACATCATGGGGCGACGAAGGCGCCGCCCCCTATGATGTTGTACATACCGATTCCGATTTGTAGGGGCCGATTGAGTACATCGCCCCGATAAGATCCTACGGTGGGTCGTTATTGAAACAACGGACTGATATCCAACCCTATGACTACAAGCCCCTTGTTTTGCTTGATGCAAAACAGGGGGCTTGTAAGGTCTAAAGCATTACTAATCGGCGGTGTTCTTTCACAGGTTGATTTGATTCTGCTGCATCCACTGCATGGAACGGCAAAGGCCTTCCACGGTCTTGACTTCCACGACCACAGTGCATTGCTGTGAAGCTGCGATCTGAAGATATTTTTGAACATCCATCTCCCCCGTTCCAAGGGCCAGATGATCTTTTTTGCCGTTGTACACATCATGTATATGCATGTGATGCAGGCGATCTGCGTGACCCAAAATCCATCCCTCATCGGCAAAACCGGCACAGGCATTATGCCCGATGTCCAGTGTCAGGCCAAAAACAGAGCTTTCAAGCAGCAATTCCAGTGCTTCCAGCTGGAACGGTTTATAGCCGGAAGTGTTCTCTACACAAATTCGAATCGGTGCATCCCCGATCGCTTCCGTACACAGATCCCGAAACTGTACCATCCCCTGCAGGTACTCTTTTTTGTATGCTTCAAAGAAATGGATCTTTCTGTCCGGCATAGTATAATAAGCACCACCGGAAAGGTGCATATTCAGCACCGGTGCGTGGATCTTCTTCGCCAGTTCAATGACTTCCAGAACACTGTCTCGGTAACCCTTTGCGATGTGGGGATCAAAATCAGCCACATTCAGCTCGTCATTGAGATGGATGGTATAGAAAATACCGTATACATCCGCAAGACTTTTCAGTTCCTGGGGATTGAGCAACTGCGGGTGCCGAGACGGAAAATTTGTATTCAGTTCCAAAAAGGATAGCTTCAAGTCGCTGCAGAGTGCAGCAGCTTCCTGCACAGTTTCCAATTCAATCATCGACGGCATTCCATAAATCGGCATATCAAGACCTCCTTTACAGAACAAAAATATGATAGCACATTGTTTTATACGCACTCGCTTTTATGTATTTACGATGCGTACCTGGCACATTTTCATTGCGGCGAGGGCATTTTGGTGACTTTCGGGAGTGACTCCGGCACAGGCTTTGGCATCCACGATCAGCGGAATTTCCGGAAAGAATGCCTTCGTAAGCATCACATTGGAAATAACGCAAATATCGGTGCACAAGCCTACGAAGGTGATGCTTTCAACAGACGGCTCTTCCTTCAAAATTTCCACCAGGTCCTTGGAGCCAAAGGTGATCTTATCAATGGCAGGTGTTTTGCGCAGTGCATCCAATTCTTTACGGATCTGCCAGCCCTCCGTATCTTTTACACAGTGCGGCACAGGCAGGTTTTTCCCCTCCTGGGTATCCATATAGTCTGCAAAGTGGGTATCCCGGGTAAAGAGCACCTTGCCGTCAAAGGATTCAATAACCTCTTTGACATAAGGAACAATAGAAACCGCCTCCGGTGTACCCAGTGCGCCGTCAATAAAATCGTTTTGCATATCCACAACCACTAAAATCTTCATTTTAAAGCCTCATTTCAAAGATTTATTCAATCGCTTTCATGGCCTCGGCCATATTGATTTTCTTTAACTTGCCGGAGAGCACAAAATCCACCACGATGGTAAACAGCAGTGTCAGTCCCACCGCCCAAAAATAGCTGGATGTTGCCAAACGCACCCCAAAGTAGAAGCCGTCCACTTTGATTTGGCTCAGGGCATAGTGCAGCAGTGCGATGCCGCAAGGAATGCCCACAATGGCGCTGAGCGCCGTGAGAATCATATTCTCCCGGAACACATAGGCCTTTTGCTCCTTTGTATGGAAGCCCAAAACCTTGAGCGTGGCAATTTCTCGGATGCGTTCGGTAATGGTGATATTCGTCAGATTATAAAGCACAATAAACGCCAGCGCACCGGCGCACAGCAGTACGATCAGCACAATGAGGTTCAGGCTGTCCAGCATACCGCCTACCATTTCCTTCATATCGTTTACAATATTGACCGCACCGACATTTTGCATATTCAGCAGCGCCGCACCGGCTTGATGCCCGTCCGTGCCACTTTCAAACTTCAGATAAGCCGTATTGATTTTCGGCATTTGCTCATAAGTTTCGGCGCGCAGGTATAGAATGTCCCCAATGTAATTGTCGTAAATACCCGACACAGTGACATCTATTTGCGTGTAATCGCTCATCCGCAGTTTTACGGCATCTCCCACCGAAAGTCCCAGCTTTTTGGCCGTGCCGCAACTGACCGCAATTTGGTCTTTCTCCGGGAACGCCACATCATTTTTGCCGCTGTGCAGGTGGACAAATGCCGCCATATCCGCAGTATAGGCAACGGTTTCCACAGATCTTGCGGTGTGGTCGGTGACAAGCTCCACACTGCCGGAATGTACGAATGTCACATCGGTCGCAAAAGCCCCAACCTCCTCACGGAAAACCTGCATTTGTTCCCCGGTCGGCTCGTCTAAAAACGACACGGTGGCATCGTAAAGATTGATCTCCCCATATTGATGATCCACAATCGGCTGAATAGTATCCCGAATTCCAAATCCTGCAATCAGCAAAGATGTACATCCGCCGATGCCGATGATCATCATCACCATCCGCTTTTTATACCGCAGGATATTCCGCAGGGACACCTTGTGCAGAAATTTCATCGGTCTCCAAATAAAGCCGATATACTCCAAAAAGATGCGTTTGCCTGCGGTGGGTGCCGCCGGCCGCATCAGCTCTGCCGCACTCGTTTTTAAATCCCGGCGGCACACCAGATAGGTAACCCCTAAAATGCACGCCACGTAGCCGATCAGGCACAAGGCGAACATTCCCCCGTCAAAAACAAATCGGATCGGTCTTTCAATGGAGTACATAATGTGATAGATCTCCCACATCGCCATGGGCATCAGCTTGGTGCCCAGGAAAAATCCAACCACCGCGCCCAACGCGGAAGCTGAACCTGCGTAGATCAGATATTGGGCAGAAATGGCGGTTTTCCGATAGCCCAATGCTTTTAAAACACCATTTTGGGTGCGATGCTCCCCCACCATTCGGGTCATCGTGGTAATACAAACCAACGCGGCCACCAAAAAGAAGAATACCGGGAAAACCTTCGCCACACCGGAGACAATTTGAATATCATTTTCAAAGCACACATAACCCAGATTACTGCTTCTGTCCAGCACGTAGGTGACAGGCTCTTCCGGCATAGAAAGCCCATTCGTTTCGAGCATTTCCGCAGGCATTGTATCCATAAGCGCCTGAAGCTCTCTGCAAAGTGCCGCATACCGCATATCCGCCCGTTCTTCCAGCAATGCCGTCACGCCGGGTGTTGCCTGCTTGATGGCGTTTTTGTATGCTGTGGAGTGTATCTCGTATTTATGGGGCAGGCTTAAATAAATTTCGGTGAAATAATCGGTCTCAAAACCGTCCTCCAACAGATAGATAAAGCCGGTAGCCTTGCCGCCCGAAAGGGCGGTTGTGCCACGCTGGAAGTTGATGTATTCCGACGCATTTACAAGGCCGACCACCGTATATTCATCATAGGAGAAGGCATCAAAAGTCTTTCGTGTATTGTTTTGGGACAGAACCACCTTTTGTCCCAGTATGCTTTTTTGAACGTACAGGGCATCCAGCAGACATTCATCCGGTCTTTCCGGCAGTCTGCCCTCCACAAGGTCTACCCCGTTGATGCCCTCCAGCAATGTATGGGCGTGCAGAACCGCATCCGAGCCATCCTCTGCCAACGTGATCACATCTGCACTGACAGAGCCGTAAGCTTTATGTATGCCGTCCAGATTTTGAAAGCGATCCACATCCTCCCCGGTAAAGCCCAGGGTGCTGACCAGCCGAAAATCATACAGCCCCAGCTCCCCCAAATAGGCATCAGCAGTTTTGTGCATTGCGCTTTCTGTAATCTTCAATCCAGCAAAAAAGCCGACGCCCAGCGCAATAATGGAAAAAATAGCCATATAGCGTCCAAAAGAGGATTTGATTGTGCGAAAAATAGATTTGATCAGCATCGACTTACCACTCAATTTCTTCCACAGGTGTAACTGCTTCGTTTTTATATTCCTGCTCCACCGTTCCGTTTTTCACCCGAATGACCCGATCCGCCATGGCGGTTAATGCGCTGTTGTGGGTGATAATCACCACCGTCATACCGGTATTTCTTGCGGTATCCTGCAAAAGCTTCAGAATCTGCTTGCCTGTAACGTAGTCCAGTGCACCGGTAGGCTCATCGCAAAGCAGCAGCTTCGGGTTTTTGGCCAGTGCCCTTGCGATGGATACTCTCTGCTGTTCACCGCCTGAAAGCTGTGACGGAAAATTCAGCGCCCGATCTTCCAGGCCCACCTGCTTGATCATTTCCATGGGTGACAAGGGTTCTTTGCAAATTTGCGTTGCCAGCTCCACATTTTCGATGGCAGTTAAATTCCCAATCAAATTGTAAAACTGAAACACAAAGCCCACATCATAACGGCGATAATCGGTGAGCTTTTTCTCGTTATACAGGGAAATGTCCTCTCCGTCCACCGTCACTTTACCGGCAGAAAGGGTATCCATTCCACCGAGAATGTTTAGTAGTGTGGTTTTACCTGCACCGGAAGGGCCTACAATTACGCAAATTTCTCCCTTTTCAATGGAAAAGGATGCATTGTGCAGTGCCTTAATCTCCACTTCGCCCATCCGATATATTTTCGATACATTTTCAAATTTCACAAATTGTCCCATATTCCAGCCCTCGCAGACAGTATTTTTATTATTATACCACTGTGTAACATCAGATGGCAACAAAAAAAATTCCCATTCTAAATTGAACTTTTTGTGAAAATAGTTGATTTTTTTCTGATTGGTGGTATAATTGCATCATTAGATTTGAACTTTTCTTAAAAAGTTCAATTTGGAGGTGCTTATGGAGGGCTCTACCTTCGCTTCCCGCCTTTTGGAGGCGATGAAGCACAAAAATATGAAGCAAATTGACATTCTGCGCGCGGCAGAAAACGCCCAAATCAAGCTGGGCAAAAGCCACATCAGCCAATATGTCAGCGGCAAAACCGTCCCCAGAGAGGGCATTATGTCCTTCCTGGCAGATACCTTGGGTGTTTCCGTCTCCTGGCTTCGGGGCGGCGAAGCATCCTCTGATCCAAAATCCAATTTCAGTAATCAGGGAGATATTCCTATGCGTACATTTCAAAAATCATCAAAATTAGAGCACGTGCTTTACGACGTCCGTGGTCCTGTGGTGGAGGAGGCCGCCCGTATGGAGGCCGCCGGTACCCACGTTCTCAAACTGAACATCGGCAATCCCGCCCCCTTCGGCTTCACTGCCCCCGACGAGGTCATTTTCGATATGCAGTCCCAGCTGACCAACTGCGAAGGCTACTCCCACGCCAAGGGCCTTTTTTCCGCGCGGAAGGCCATTATGCAGTATATGCAAAATAAAAACGTCCCCAATGTGAGTGTGGACGATATTTACACCGGCAACGGCGTCAGCGAGCTGATCAATCTGAGTATGTCTGCCCTGCTGGACACCGGGGACGAGGTGCTGATCCCCTCCCCCGACTACCCCCTTTGGACTGCCTGCGTCACCCTGTCCGGCGGCACGGCAGTGCACTATATATGTGATGAGCAGAGCGACTGGAATCCCGATATTGCCGATATCCGCCGCAAAATCACAAGCAAAACCAAGGCCATCGTCATCATCAATCCCAATAACCCCACCGGCGCATTATATCCCCGGGAGGTGCTACAGCAAATTGTGGATGTGGCACGGGAGTTTGGGCTGATGATCTTCTCCGATGAGGTCTATGACCGGCTGATCCTCAACGGGGAGCAGCATATTTCCATTGCCTCCTTAGCGCCGGATCTGTTCTGCGTCACCTTCAGCGGCCTTTCCAAATCCCACATGATCGCCGGTTTCCGTGTAGGCTGGATGGTCATCAGCGGCAACAAGCGGTTAGGTCGGGACTATATGGAGGGGCTCAATATGCTCTCCAATATGCGCCTTTGCTCCAACGTCCCTGCCCAGTCCATCGTGCAGACTGCCCTGGGCGGCTATCAGAGCGTGCAAAACTACATCACCCCCGGCGGCAGAGTTTATGAGCAGTGTGAATACATCTATAAGGCCATCAACGATATTCCCGGCCTTTCTGCTGTCAAGCCCAAAGCCGGCTTTTACATCTTCCCCAAAATCGACGTGAAGCGATTTAATATTACCGATGATGAGCAGTTTACCTTTGATCTGCTGCGGGAGAAGAAGATCCTGCTGATCAGCGGCAAGGGCTTTAACTGGAAGCAACCGGACCACTTCCGCATCGTGTATCTCCCCCGTATAGAGGTGCTGGAGGAAGCGGTGGAGAAGATGACAGACTTCTTTAAATATTACAGACAGTAAAGCGCAGAACGGCTCTGCGTTCTGCGCAATGCATCATACAAAAAAGAATCCGGCTGTCTCCGAAAGTAGGGAATGACCTATGTGTCATTCCCTAAGAAAATATACGACAAGGAACGGCACACAGGCCGTTCCCTCCCCGCCCCTGAGGTGACCGCGGTCAATACGTAAAAAATACAACATCTGCGTAAATTGCGCAGATGTTGTACTTTTTATATCTCGGTCTACCGTTAAAATCAATCGGTACGGGTTATTTTTTCGTAAACCGCTTTTGTCTGCTCCGCAAGATCAAAATACATCGTGTCGCTGCGGGATGAGATCCCGATGCACCAACTTTCAAATTCTGTCTTAAAAAGCTCCTGAAGTTCATCTTCGGTAAAAGTGGATTCCAGCCGTTCATTTATTTCTAAGCCGTTTTCGATAAATACACTTAGTAACTGGTCACCCGGTAACGCGATCAGCTCTTCATGCGTGTAACGCTTGGGATCTGAAGACGATTTGTTAGCTTCCTCGGATGCAGCACAGCCCGCGATCAAAATGAGCATCGCCAAAACCACGATCATACAAATACTTTTCCGCATTCTATCAACTCCTTCTTCAATCGCCCCCTGCAAGACGCTTTACTAAGCGGCATTGCCGAAGACGGGTGCCTCTACGGTTTGAAATGGACGGTTTTGCCTTTGTGGGACAGCCCCAACAGTATTAGGGTATCACATTTGTGTAGGACTTGTCAACTGTATTTTGGTCAAGTCTTCCAACTTTATAAGCATTATACAAATCTGTTTTATTTACTTTGTACAACATTCCGTCTTGTATTTTCCCGTTCTTTATGGTACTTTATAGTCAGAAAGGGTGATACCGATGTACACGTAAGTAAGACCTTCCGAATGCATCAAAAAACGGCTCGTCCAATGTGAGAATATATAAGGAAATAAAATCTGAAAAACATTCTACATTGAAATTACGCAAACGTATAAGACGAAGCAAACATTTAAATGCTGAATAAAATATAAAATAAATAATACCCAGCATTTGGACATACCGTTAGATGGCATCGAAGGTCTTTTAAGCGATAACCTCCCAAGGGAAATGTTCCGGCACGTAAAAGGATGGCTCGCTTTTCGAGCATAGAGGATGAAAAATTAGTTGTGTATCACGTTGCGGAGTGGATTTCGACAAAAGGTTATCGTTATATATTCTGTAGAAAGAGAGGTTAACCAAGGATGTTAGATACTAAGAGTGAACAGAAATGACCCTTGTCTACAAAAAAACGTTTTTTGAGTCAGACAAGAAGCGGTAGACAAGGGTCATTTCACTTTTTTTATTTCTCCCCTGATGGGGGGTATTTTTTTGCCCTTTTGGTGGAAAAATATATCTCAAAAAGGGGGATTTTTTATGATTGAACAGGACACCATTAAGCTGCTGCGGGAGTGTGACGCCGGTGTGAAGATGGGCATTTCCTCCATCGAGGACGTTTTGCCCCACACCAAAAGCAAGGCGCTTTATCATATTCTGAAGGACTGCAAAACCCAGCACGACCAGCTTCACGAAAAAATTCAGTCCCGTCTTCAGCGCTTTGACGACGAAGGCAAAAACCCAAACATCATCGCCAAAAGTATGAGCACCATGAAAACCACATTCAAATTGGGACTGAACGAAACCGATGCCACCATTGCCTCCCTGATAACCGACGGGTGCAATATGGGCGTCAAATCCTTAAACCGATACCTGAATCAGTACGGCGCGGCAGAGGAATATACCAAAGACATTGCCAAGCGGCTGATCCACCTGGAAGAACAGCTTACCACAGACCTTCAAGGGTATCTATAATGATTTTGCATTGACAGGGCCTTCTTTTCAGGCTATAATCAAAGAAAAACATCAAGGAGGCCACTATGGAAAACGAAGAACTGCTGCAGGAAGAGGAAGCTGCAACCCTGACCCTCACCGATGAAAACGGTGTGGATACGGATTTTGAGTATTTAGACTGTATTGAGTACGAAGGTAAGGAATACCTGGTCCTTCTGCCCCTGGATGACGAGGAGAACGGCATCGTCATTTTGGAGGTAGAGCCTGTAGACGAAGAGCTGGAAAACTATCTGTCGGTGGACGACACCGCTGTTTTGGATGCTGTATACGGCATTTTCAAGGAGCGCTACAAGGACATCATCCAGTTTGAAAACTAAATGCAAAAGGGAGTGTTGCCGGTTGCAACACTCCCTTAAATTGTACTTTTTGTTGTCTTCTTTTTTGTTGTATGATACAATGACCGTGGAGGTGCTGATATGGAAAAATATATAATGGCACTGGATGCCGGCACGACCAGCAACCGCTGTATCCTCTTTAACCAAAATGGGCAGATCGCAGGTCTTGCGCAAAAGGAGTTTACCCAGATCTTCCCCAAGCCCGGCTGGGTAGAGCATGATGCTGAGGAGCTGTTCTCCGTGCAGCTGGAGGTTGCTCGTCAGGCAATGCAAAACGCAGGCATTACCGCCAGTCAAATTGCCGCCATTGGCATTACCAACCAACGGGAGACCACCGTGGTTTGGAACAGGCGCACCGGACGGCCCGTTTATAACGCCATCGTATGGCAATGCCGCCGCACTGCCGATTATTGCAACGATCTGATCGCCCAGGGCTACACCGACAGCATCCGGCAAAAGACCGGTCTTGTAATTGATCCCTATTTCTCCGCCACCAAGATCCGCTGGATTTTGGAAAATGTTCCCTCCGCCCGGATGCAGGCTGAAAAAGGCGAGCTGCTGTTCGGTACGGTGGAAACCTGGCTGATGTGGAAGCTTTCAGGAGGCCGCATCCACGTCACCGACTATTCCAACGCCTCCCGCACGATGCTTTTTAATATTCAGTCCCTTTCCTGGGATTCGGAAATTATGGCACTTATGGGGATCCCCGCCACGATGCTTCCCACGCCACTGCCCTCCAGCCATCTTTACGGCTATACCGACCCTGCATTTTTCGGTGGTCCCGTGCCCATTACCGGCTGTGCCGGTGATCAGCAGGCCGCCCTGTTTGGGCAGACCTGCTTTCAGGCGGGAGACTGCAAGTGTACATACGGCACCGGCGCCTTTCTGCTGATGAATACCGGCCACACCCCCATCTACTCCCAAAACGGACTGGTGACCACCATCGCCTGGGGGCTGGACGGTCAGGTGACCTATGCTTTGGAGGGCTCTATTTTTATGGCGGGCGCGGCGATCCAGTGGCTGCGGGATGAATTGCGATTCCTGGAATCCTCTGCGGATTCCGAGTATATGGCAAACAAGGTTTCCGATACCAACGGCTGTTTTTTGGTACCTGCCTTTGCAGGCTTAGGCGCGCCCTACTGGGACCCGGAAACCCGCGGCACACTGGTAGGTCTGACCAGAGGCACCAACAAATATCACATTATCCGCGCCACTCTGGATTCCATCTCCTATCAGGTGCGGGATGTGCTGGAAGCTATGGAACAGGATGCAGGCAAGCCGCTGACCACTCTGCGCACCGACGGCGGCGCCAGCGCCAACAATTACCTTCTGCAGGTGCAGGCAGACCTGTGCAACCGTACGGTTCTGCGTCCCAAGTGCGTGGAGACCACCGCAATGGGCGCCGCCTTTTTGGCCGGCCTGGCGGTAGGATACTGGAAAAACATCGAGGATGTGTGTAAGCATTGGGCCATTGATCGGGATTTTATCCCTGCAATGGATAGGCAGGAACGGGAAAACCGCATTGCCCAGTGGAAAAAGGCTGTGCAGTGCGCCATCAGCTTCGGCAAATAAAGAAACGGGACGGCATCACGCCGTCCCGTTATTGTTATGTTTTTACCCTGGTATATAACCACATTTCGTAGGGGATGCCGTCTTCCTCTCCCTGCTCTAAAAGTGTGGATGCCTCCCAGTCGGGGTGTTCGTCCAAATTGGGGAAATAGGTGTCGCACGCCACGGTGCAGCCCAGCTTGGTAACATAGGCTTTATCACAATACGGGAGCATCGCCTCATAGATCCTGCCGCCGCCGATGACCATGGCACGGGGGGCATTTTCCCCGTACTGCGCCGCCTCCTCCACCGAACGGCATACCGTAAAGCCGGGCATCCCCGTTACGGTGCGGCTAATGACCACGTTTTCCCGGTTGGGAAGGGGCTTTTTACCGGGAAAATCATCCACGGTTTTTCGTCCCACGATCACCATTGCCCCGCGAGTCATCTCCCGAAAGAATTTGCGGTCTGCCTTCAGCGCCAGCGGCTGTGTGCCATCCTTGCCGATGCCCCAATCTGCATATACAGCAACAATTAGTTCCATACTTTACCTCAAATCGCCATGGGAATTTCAAAATCAAAGGGGTGGAACTGGTAATCCTCCACCTTAAAGCTCTCCTTGGTGAAGCTGTAAAAATCCGTAACCGACGGATCCAGTGTCACCTTGGGGGCAGGATACCCCTGCTTTTCCAGCATTGCCTTCACTGCGGGAATATGACGGTCATAAATATGGCAGTCGGCGATCACATGCACCAATTCTCCCGCCTGCAGACCGGCAACCTGAGCCATCATCATGGTCAGCATTGCATACTGGCATACATTCCAGTTGTTGGCAGTGAGCATATCCTGACTGCGCTGATTTAAAATGGCATTGAGGGTATTGCCGGTAACGTTAAAGGTCATAGAATAGGCGCAGGGATAGAGATTCATCTCATGCAGATCCTCAAAATTATAGATATTGGTGAGGATGCGGCGGGATGCAGGGTTGTTTTTCAGGTCGTAGATCACACGGTCTACCTGATCGAAAACACCCTCTTTATACTGATGCTTCAGCCCCAGCTGATAGCCGTAGGCCTTGCCGATGGTGCCGTCCTCCCCTGCCCATTCGTCCCATACGTGACTGCCCAAGTCCGCAATGCGGTTGGACTTCTTCTGCCAGATCCACAAAAGCTCATCCAGTGCGGACTTCCAGTAGGTACGGCGCAGGGTCATCAGGGGGAATTCCTCCTGCAGATCATAGCGGTTGACCACGCCAAACTTTTTGACCGTATGGGCCGGTGTGCCGTCTGCCCAGCGGGGACGCACCTCCAGATCCGTATCATAAAAGCCATTTTCCAGGATATCCAGGCACGTGGCGCGGTAAATTTCGTCTGCTCTGCTCATAGGAAATTCCTCCGTTTTCTATATGTGGTTCTATTATAGCACGTTTAGCAGAAGTTGCAAGAAAAAACACATCCACTGGAGACCAGTGGATGTGTTTTTAGTTCTAATTAAGCTTCCAGGTTGATGCCGGTTTCCTTGTTGAACAGGTGGCACACATTGCCGCCGAAGTCCAGTGTTACCTGAACACCGCTGGACAGTGCTGCAACCTCAGCGCCGGTCATATTCATGGTGTCGACAATGGCGATGGCTTCCTTACCACAGCAGTCAACGTGCAGGTGGATGGAGGAGCCCATCAGCTCGTGCACATTGATGGTTGCGGAAACGCCCTTTTCGCCCAGCACGATGTGCTCGGGACGCAGACCCAACAGAACATCCTGCTCAGCCACATTGTTGGCAGTCAGTGCAGCCTGCTTGTCATCAGACAGGACCACAGTATAACCGCCCAGCTCAACAGCATACTTGCCGTCTGCCTTCTTCAGCTTTGCATCGAAGATGTTCATCTGAGGAGAGCCGATGAAGCCTGCTACGAACAGGTTGTAGGGGTGATGGAACACTTCCTGAGGAGTGCCGATCTGCTGGATGTAGCCGTCCTTCATAATAACGATACGGTCACCCAAGGTCATAGCCTCGGTCTGATCGTGGGTAACATAGATAAAGGTTGTATTGATACGCTCACGCAGGCGAATGATCTCAGCACGCATCTGGTTACGCAGCTTGGCGTCCAGGTTGGAAAGAGGCTCGTCCATCAGCATAACCTGGGGGTCACGCACGATTGCACGACCGATGGCTACACGCTGACGCTGACCGCCGGACAGTGCCTTGGGCTTACGGGCCAGCAGGGCGGTGATGTCCAGGATCTCGGCCGCTTCGCGGACCTTCTTGTCGATCTCTGCCTTGGGCATGTGGCGCAGCTTCAGAGCAAATGCCAGGTTGTCATACACGGACATGTGGGGGTACAGAGCGTAGTTCTGGAAGACCATTGCGATATCGCGGTCCTTGGGAGCTACGTCGTTTACCAGGCGGTCGCCGATGTACAGCTCGCCTTCGCTGATCTCTTCCAGGCCGGCAACCATACGCAGAGTGGTGGACTTACCGCAGCCGGAAGGACCGACCAAAACGATAAATTCCTTGTCGGCGATCTCCAGATTGAACTGCTGGACGGCGACAACGCCTTCATCAGTGATCTGCAGATTGACCTTCTTTTCCTCTACGGGTTCGCCGTTTCTTTTGGCCTTACGGGCCATCTTCTTTGCGGCCTTCTGGTCATCGCTGTTGTGGGGGTAGATCTTCTTGATGTTTCTCAGGGACAAACTTGCCATAATACACGACTCTAAGTATACCGACTCCTCGCGTATACTCTTACGAGCACCGAGCAAAACAGTGATCGCTTTACGACAGGTCTCCACACTGCCGCACCGTGAGTCTAACGGATGTTGTTTTTCCTCCTTTTTTTACCTTATGACGGCTATTTTGTGGAGTAGACGCCATAGGTTCGGATGCTATTATTCTATCATAACTTGCACATCACTGCAATTGTGCAAAATGACGGTTTTTATGCAGGTTTTTTAGCAATTATACCATCTCTTTGCCCCTTGCGTAGCTGCAAGGTTCTGATCACTTCCCGGATTGCTCCAGCAGGTATAAATAGTAGTCGGTTTTCTTGTCTGCGATCTCCTTGGCAGATACACCGGGCTGGGGGAAGGTGTTTGCCTCCACCACATAGGTCTGCATCGTGTCGCAGTCGATGCCCACGTCAATACCAAAGTAATTGGCAACATCCGAATTTTTTTGCTCAATGACCGCCGGCACACCCAGTGCCAGCTCATAAAGCTCCCGTTCCAGCCGTTCTGCCTGCTCGGGACACAGCTTCTGCAGCACATCGGTCAGGTTGTCGCGGTAACCGCCACGGGACACGTTGGAGGTCACCTCATTAGACCCCACACGGGCATAGATTTTGATGATCTCCCAGGTGCCGAAACGCCCCTTGGCCGTCAGCAGACGAAAATCCATCGCCTTGCCTTCAAAACGGAAGTTTAGTCGGGGCTGGATAATGGGTATTTTCAGGTCTTCGTCTATGAGCTTCTGTACATACTTTGCCCAGTAGTCCTCTGTAAGAGGCTGTGTGCTGTTGCCATCGCTGACCACAACACCGTCACCCACCATCTTGACAGAAAGAACGCCCCTGCCCTGTCTGCCGCCGGAGGGCTTGATGATGCAGTCCTGCAAGATCGCAACACTGCTTATCACCTGCTCGTATGTTTCAACAACGAAGGTCATAATGCCGTGGGCGCTGTATTTGCTGGCAAATAGGCACTCCGACAGGCCTTTTTTGGGGATGCCGCCTGTGCCCAAAACCCGGGTATTTTCCTGCAGCCACTCCACCTGCGGTGCGTAATAAAGCATCGCCTTGGAGTGCGTACCCACCGGCTGGCGGGGATCTACGATCGGGGGCACAGGGGTCACAATATCCACATACTGCGTGCCGTCCCACGTTTGCGCCTTCACGGTTGCTGTGTCAAAATCAATATCCGAAAAGGCAAATGTACACGCCTGAATACCCTTTTCATAGGCAGACTTCATCAGTGCATCGGCAAGCTCGTCGATATAATTGCGGGATGATACAATTCCTATATCCATTTTTATCCTCTTTTCACAGTAATTCCCACACACCATCCCCGGAAGAACGCAAAGCGGAGCTGTAGAACACGGTCATAGCCTTTACAAAGTCCAAGGTGTCCTGCACGCCGGCAGTCTCATAACAGGAGTGCATCGCCAGCTGGGGCAGGCCCAAATCCAGGCTTCGCACAGATACGTGGTTCAGGGAGATATTGCCCAGGGTAGAGCCTCCGGGGATATCCGCACGGTTACAGTAGGTCTGCACCGGCACGTCCGCCTTTTGACAGATCTTGCGCCACAGCGCTGCCGATACGCCGTCAGTGGTATAGCGCTGGTTGGCATTGAACTTCAGTGCAACGCCCCCATTGACCACCGGCGCATTCTGACTGTCTGCAAATTCCGGATGGTTGGGATGCACCGCGTGGGCATTATCCGCAGAGACCAGCAGTGCATTGCTCAGCAGCTGCGCCATCGGCAGATCCAGCGCGGCGCAAATGCGCTCCAATACGGATTCCAGCAAATTGGAGTCTGCGCCCTGCAAGGAGGAAGATCCAACTTCCTCGCTGTCAAACACGCACAAAACAGGAATTGCTTTCGATTCTGCGCTTGCGACAAAGCCCTCGGTGCAGCACCACACGCATTGCAGGTCATCCAGCGCGGCGGCGGAAATATACTCCTCATTGAGCCCCCATACGGTGGCCTTTTGCCGCACATAGAGGGTCAGATCGTGCCCTAAAACCTTGCCGCCTGCAGTCTCCTCCAACAGCTTCTCAAACTGTTTCGCGCAGTCCTTGCCCCCCATCAGCGGGATGGTATCCACCGCGGGATTGTAGGTATAGCCGTCGTTAGCCTTGCGGTTCATGTGGATGGCCACATTGGGGATCAGCAGAAGGTCCCGATCAATATCGATCAGGCGGCTTTCCACGCCCTGCTCTGTTTCTACCACCGCGCGACCTGCCACAGACAGGGGGCGGTCCAGCCAGGGAGCCATCAGCATTCCGCCGTACTTTTCCGTAGACAGGCGGGTATAGGTGCCGGAGAGCACACCGTTTTCCTTTACCTTAAAGGTGGGGCGGTCACAATGGGCGGCGCTGAGCATAAAGCCGGTGGGTACTTCGCCGGGAATGCGAAAAGCGATCAGTGCCGCGCCGCCACGGGTCATATAATACTTCCCGCCCTTTTGCAAATTCCACTTGTCGCCCTCGGACAGGGCGCAGTAGCCCTCCCCTTCCAGTCTTTTCTTTAATAGGTCCACTGCGTGAAATACGCTTTTTGAACCGTCCAAAAAATCAATAAGAGCCTGTAGTTTCTGATTCATTTTTACTCCTCGATCAGGCTGCAGAACAAGTCGATCTGGTCAACGATCATCTGCAGACCTCCACGCCAGAAATTCTTGTCGGTCAGGTCGATATCTGCCACCTTTGCCACATCCTCGGCATTTGCGATCGTGGTGGTGTACAACAGCTTCTTGTACTTGGGCACGAAGGACGGGCCTTCCTGCTCATAGCGGGCATACAGACCGCGGGCAAACAGGCCGCCAAATGCGTAGGGGAAGTTATAGAAGGTGGGGCCGTAATAGTGGCTCTTGCATACCCACATATAAGGATGCATCACCTGTTCATCCAGTCCCTCGCCGTAGGACTGCTTTTGCGCCTCGGTCATCAGCTGGCACAGGCGGTCGGCGTGCATAAACTGGGTGGGACGGTTTTCAAACACAGACTTTTCAAACAGGAAGCGGGAGTAGATGTCACAGATGATCTGGGTGGCATCCTGCAACTGCGATTCGATCAGCGCCAGCTTTTCGCCGGGATCCTTGGCGTCCTGAATGGCCGCGGCCATAACCACGCACTCGTTAAAGGTGGATGCGGTTTCCGCAACCGGCATAGAGTAGCCGTGGTTCAGAGGACGGTGGTCACGGATACAGCGGTTATGGAAGGCGTGGCCCAGCTCATGGGCCAGGGTCACCACGTCGCTGAACGTACCGTCGAAGTTGGTGAGAATACGGCTCTGCCCAATGGAACGGATGCTGGAGCAGAATGCGCCGCCCCGCTTGCCGTCTCTGGGATAGAAGTCGATCCACTCGTTATCAAATGCCTCTGCCACCATATCCGACAGCTCTTTATCGAAGCCTGCAAACAGGTTTACAAGATAATCTCTGGTCTGCTGGGTGGTCCATTTGGAGGAATTGCCGCCCATGGGTGCGAACAGGTCATACCAGGGCAGGCCGCCCTCATGACCCAGCGCCTTGGCCTTTGCCCGCAGATAGCGGCGGAAGTGGGGCATATATTCCTGCATCGCCTCCAGCATTGCCTCTAAGGTGGCCCGTTCCATGTGGGCCTTCTCCAGGGTGCGGTCCAAAGGAGATGCGTGACCGCGCAGCTGGCAATCCGTCAGTGTTTCCAGCTTAATGGAGTTCAGGGCGAACGCCACCGGTGCTTCGATCTGCTTATAGCAGGCAATTTCTGCCTCGTAGGCGGCCTTGCGGACCTGCGGATCTGCATCGTAGGCCATATTGCGAATAGCGGACAGGTTGGTCACACCGCCGTTATAGTGTACAGGAACGGTGCTGGTAACGTAGCTTTGCAGGTCGCTCCACGCCTCAGAGCCGGAGATCTCCATCTTTGCCATGATCTCCTCACCCATACCGGGAAGCAGATGGCGGCTGTTTTCCTTCAGATTGGAGATCAGGAACTTGTAGCTTTTCAGAGTTTCATCCTGTTCGACCAGCTCCATCAGATCGGGCAGATTGCTTGCCCACTTCTCGAAGGCGGCAGTAGCGCCGGCCAGGCCGCTGTAGATGCCCAGGATCTGACCCATTTTGGAGCCGGCCTCCTGATCCTTGGTGTTGGCGGCCTGCCGCAGGTTTGCATAGCCTGCCATCTTGCCCACCAGATCGTGGAGCTCCTCTTCCATAGTCAGTCCTTCTACCAGTGCCGCCTTGGCATCGGTGCACTGGGACAGATTCTTTGCAAAGGTGTTAAACGTCTCCACTAAGCTCTGAAAACGGGCCATATCCTTGCCGTAATTTTCGTCCTCAAAGCCCTTATACAGTACATCTAAGTTCCAAACGCTATTCATGATTGCTTCTCCTTTTTTACATTTTATCCAATATAGCATACTACAGATGGGGAAGGTTGTCAACTTTCTTTTCCACAAGTCGAACAGTGTCGAAAAGTTTTGTTTTTAGTATTTTTTTCATTATTTATACGGTATTTTGTCGAACGATTGTTTGGTATTTTCCTTGCAAAATTAGCTACATTATGCTAAATTATATTTGTCGCAGTAAAGGGGATATCTTCATAAGTCAGGAGTGGAAATAATGGAAAATTGCAAAACAGTGGTTATTGCAGACAATCAGGAAGAATTTTGCAGCAGTCTTACATCCGCACTCAAGCGCACGGAAGGTTTTCAGGTTTTATGCACAGTCACCGATGGGGAACAGGCGATTCGTGCAGTGCGGGAACAGAAGCCGGACATATTGGTGCTGGATATGATGCTGGCAAAGCAGGACGGCATCAGTGTATTGAAGGCATTGGGCAATATGGACCGCAAGCCGGTGGTTTTTGCCACATCCGGCTTTATGACCGAGTATGTGGCATCCGCCGCCGCAGGCTTGGGTGTACGGTATTTGATGCTCAAGCCCTGTGACCTGAATGCACTGGTGGATCGGATGGAAGAAGTGCGCTCGGCGCCCAAGCCCCGCACCACCGGTCACTTCAACGGCGGAAACGGCATCGAAGCCATGGTCACCGGTATTATTCACGAGATCGGTGTGCCTGCCCACATCAAGGGCTACCAGTATTTGCGGGAAGCCATCATCATTGCGGTAGAGGATATGGAAGTGATCAACGCCATTACAAAGGTTTTGTATCCCCAGGTAGCAAAGACCTTCCAAACCACTCCCAGCAGAGTGGAACGGGCCATCCGGCACGCTATCGAGGTTGCCTGGGACAGAGGAGATCTGGATACCCTGCAACGATTCTTTGGCTACACCGTTTCCAATACCAAAGGAAAGCCCACCAATTCGGAATTTATTGCCCTGATCGCAGATAAGCTGCAGCTGCAGTTAAAAAGCGCCGGGGTCGCAAATATGTAAAAAGAGATTGTTTCAAAGTAAATTCTTTGAGAATGACCTGTGTGTCATTGCGGAAATTTTTCTTAAAATATGAAGAACGGGGCGGCACACAGCCCAATGTCATGAAACCTTATTGTCATTCCGAGCCAGTGCGCACACTGGCGTGGGAATCTCAAAGTATAGCGTTGTACACTGAGATTGCCACACCAGTGACACGGTCACTGGTTCGCAATGACACAAACTTAACGGCATTGGGCACACAGCCAGCCCCCTACGATATAATTTGAATAAGTATTTGATTATCGAGGGTGTCTCATTTATTTTGAGACGCCCTCTTTTTTACGACATACATTCACCAAAGTCCTTTTTTTGTAAACTGCAACATATACAGCTTGTCATATTTGTGGACTATGACGCCTTTTCGGTAGAAAAATCTTGTGGTATAATGAATTAAAGAAACAACAAGCCATAAATGTCTTTTGCAATTTTAAAAAAATTTTTTAAAAATATGTCACATATCTGCACTCTGAACACACATTAAGATGAAAACAGTAATAAGGACCGTCTACTGTCTTCTGCCACAAAGGGGGTTATTAAGTGTCAGATAATATTAGAGGAATTGAATGTTCGCTGTTTAACGGCAAAATCAAAGATTTATTGATTTTTTTATCAAATAAACCGTATGATTTTTATGTTCGTCGGTGTATGAAAATCGACAACAATCGCGAACTTTTGCCTAAATCATCAAATAACTACAGCATTTTTTCGTCTGATCTGAAGAAGTTAGCAAAAAGTACCATATGGGAGCTTGTTTTGGATATTTATCCTATGGGTGAGAACAGTCAAGCGATAGAAACGTACGATGATTTTATAAATAGTCAGTGTCTGTGTTGCTTAATCTTCTATGATTGTGCTCTGTTGGACATATATGTAAAAGAGTCAACTTTGCGTGATCAGATATACAACTTGTTGTGTTCTTTGCAGGCTGAAGATCTCAATTTTATCACCGATTCAACAGATGGCCGTACATCATTATCAACGTAGGGACAAGAAGACAAGGGAGAACAACGATGGATATTGAAAAAAATCTTAAAGAAGCATTTGGACTTATTTCTACAAATAACCATATTATTGCGTATGGCAATGGTTTATATGTTTTTACAAAAAAGGGAGCGTTGCTCTTCAAAAATAAAACCCTGAAATACATTTATAAAGTAGCCATTTTGCCTAACAATCAAATTATGGTGGATTGCGGCAAGTTGCGAAAATATATTTTAATTTCGCTGGATGATGGAACGGAATTATATCGCATAGAGCAACCTCGAATGCATTCTTCTCCCCCGAAGTTTACTGTGTCAAAAGACGGACGTTTCGTTTACGACTTCTTTTTTTACGCAAATACGTACAGTGTTATAAAAATGGACATCCGCGAGGGAACATCTGAAATTGTCCTTCTTAGCCACGGATTATATGCCACACGCGATATGATATGCGACAACGATGGGAATCTGTGCATTTTGCAATGCCAGATTGAAGAAATCGCTGAGCGCACAATCAACATTGGTGGAATAAGATACGAGTATTTTGACCATTGTTTCGGGGCAGGCAGAGCTGATCAATGGAAGGCAAAATGGTATTACCCTTGCAGGGGACATTCTTCTTGCTTCTTCGGAAGTGTGGATAAGCTCATTGCAGGAACCTTTATTTTTGATATTTTCGAACAAGGAAGCGAGCCGATCTTCAAGGTTATCAATGGTGAAGAACTGATTGTTCCGCAGTTGGAAAACGGCGAGGATGTTTTACTCAAAAGTGACCCGCAGTACTGCGAGACCATTGATGAAAGGTATATTTTGCTTTACTGCACTGACAGTAATATTATTGTAGACCGAATGCAAAACAAGATCATTGCCCGATATTTTACAGAAGCCAAAGGATGCATCGTAGACGACGAATTTTGGATGTGCTCCAAAGAAGGCTTTATGCGAAAAAAGTTTCCCCTTATAGAGGGTGAGTCTTTGAGGCCAAAACCAGTAGTCTTTTGGTATGGGAAAGGCTGAATATCAGAGGACAAGGGGCGAAGCCGCAGAACCGTCCCCTGTCCTGACAAGGGGGTATATTCTAAATTGAAAAAGAATTTTAAAATAATTGTTCAAGTGCTATATGTTTTTTCTTTTGTCGGACTGATCCTTTCCTGTGTGCTTGGTGTGGTATATGATATTGTAGGGCATACTAAATTTGAACAGACACTGTCCGCAATAGGTATTTCAAACGGGTATGTCTGGGGTGCTGCTTTTATTTTAATAATGTTGCTTTTGCATATTGCTACATCGTTCATTAAGTCTAAGTGTTTTAAATAGGGGCAAGCGAATAAGGACAAGTCAAGACAGGGAACGGTTCTCTTTCTTGACGGAAACTGAATAAGGGACAGGGGTCAAAGACACAGAACCGTCCCCTGTCCTCCTGAGATTGCCACACCAGTGACACGGTCACTGGTTCGCAATGACACAAACTTAACGGCATTGAGCACACAGCCAGCCCCCTACGGTATAATTTGAATAAACATTTGATTATCGAGGGTGTCTCATTTATTTTGAGACGCCCTCTTTTTTACAGCATACATTCACCAAAGTCCTTTTTTGTAAACTGCAACATATACAGCTTGTCATATTTGTGGACTATGCCGCCTTTTCGGTAGAAAAATCTTGTGGTATAATGAATTAAAGAAACAACAGGTCATAAATGTCTTTTGCAATTTTAAAAAAATTTTTTAAAAATATGTCACATATCCGCAATCTGAACACATATTAAGGTAAAAACAGCAAAAAGAGCAAAGGGCCAGGGGTCAAAGACACAGAACCGTCCCCTTGTCCCTTTGCAGGATGGATGCCTGACCAACGAATTATTTGGGATCCATAGGAGGGAACGTAATGGAAATTACTAAATTCTTAAGCAATCACACAATTATCAATATCGGCAACAATCTTCCTGGATATGTCTGCTGTGAAGTAATTGTAGATAATCCTAAAAAGTTATTATCAATTTTAAAAGAGAATGATTGCTACATCTCAGAAATCCGATGGTGGCATCGAACAACGATTGCATTAGGATCAGCTATTGGATATGGAGGACCGAGAGATCCCAGTAGTCCTGATAGTCATTATTTTGCAGAAACAGATATAACAAGAAAATTTTCGTCAGAATCGACATTTGGAGAGTACATCGATTATTTGGATCAAACAAAAAAGTCTTATTCAGAGTTTTCTCTATTTCCGGCGTTCGATATTAAGAAAAAGACAGACTAACTATTAAAAGTCAAGGAAAGAAAAGGCAAAAGACAGAGGACGGTTCTCTGTCTTGACGGAAACGGAATAAGGGACAGGGGTCAAAGACACAGAACCGTCCCCTGTCCTGAAAGTTGGCAAGAGCATGGAATGGCGATTTGACGCAGGTATGTACGGTAATTTTATAGAAGGTAAGCATAAAGGTCCGATAGGAATGATAATAAAACTGTGGTGAATTGATATGGATTATATAACAATAGACACAATGAAAAAGCTTCAAAGTGTTGGGTTTTCTTATCCTGAATATGAGCACGCATTGAACAACGGAATGCTTTTTTATTATAATGGTGATGAGTATTTTGTTGGTGGGTATACTATGGATTCGTTTTCTTTGATAGATCGGGAAGTTGCTGAGAAAGGGCAATGGCTACCGGATGCTTCACAACTGTTAGATTGGTTGCAAAACACTGATTTTAGTGTGATAATTTCAACAGATGCTGATTCTTATTTTTCTATTCAGGCAACAGATTTGACTAATGGTCAAATATATTCCTGTGGTGGCGCAACATGCGCTAATGCTCTTGCAAAATTAATATTTAAAATTTGCAAATCCAAAAAACGCATTTATATGCCTCGTGAAACATTACGGATTCCGATAATAGGACAGACTAACGAATAGGGGGACGGGGGGACGGTTCGAAACCACTGGGACGAAGACAGGGGCGAAGACAGGGGACGGTTCTCTGTCTTGACGGAAACTGAACAAAGGACAAGGGGCGAAGACACAGAACCATCCCCTTGTCCCCTCGTAGATTAACTTTGGGAGAAAAAATACAGTGTATGAATTAATAAAAGGTAGTTTACAATACTATGCTTTTGCGGCAGCATTTACAGGACTTTGTGTTTTGTCGGTTGTCTACGCTACATTTAAAAACACAAAAAATATTGAAAACAAAAAATTGAAAACAATTCTACGCTTTAGCATAAGTAGTGTACTTATTTGTTTTTGGACGTGGTTTTTTCTTTGTGTGAATCTATACCCGATTTCTTTGGCCTATTATGAATATAATCATAATTTTACAGAGGAAAAGGTCGGTGTAATCGATAGTATAGAGCAAAATGGCAAAGATCGTATATATTTAATCATAGACAACGCAGAATATACACTGGTTGATAGCAGTGAAAGCCATGCTGTTATTATTGGCAGAGATATTGATGAGGGTGATACTGTAAAATTTAAGTTCGGAGTAAAATCAAAGTACATCTTTGACATTCACGAATTAAATACAACAGAGTAAAGACAAAAAAGACACGGGGACGGGGGGACGGTTCTGCCGTCCCCTTGTCTCCCCTGTCCTGCCGTTCCCCCCGTTCTCCTAAGCCTTCCCTGTAGGGAAGGTGGCACGGCATAGCCGTGACGGAAGGGTTAACGGAGTATGGTTTTATTTGAAAACGATATCTCAAGGAACACCCTCCGATAACCCCTCAGTCAGCTCCGCTGACAGCTCCCCTACAGGGGAGCCGTAAAAAACAGGGGTCAAAGGCACAGAACCGTCCCCTTGCCGCCCTTGTCTTCTGACAAAAAAGGATGTCTCAAAATGAATGAGACATCCTCTAAACTGAATAATTATTGAATTCTAACTGTAGGGAACGGCCTGTGTGCCGTTCCTTATTGCATATCAGAAGAACAATCTGCGGAATGACACATCGGTCATTCCCTACTATGCATTTTGAGACAGCCGGTTTTTATCCTTTTAGGGTACGGGATGGCTGAATTTTTCCATTAGCCGTCCGTTCTCGTCGAAGGTATAGCGCAGACCGTCGATCCAGCGCCCGCCGATCGCCAGCTCTCCGTTGGACAGGGCGTAATATACACCCTCCGGCAGCTTGATCCAGCCGATGCGCATGGCCCCGGTCTCGGTAAAGTACCGCATTTTGCCGTTCACTTCCTGCCAGCCTACAGCCGCGCTTCCGTCCTCCAGCAGATAGTAGTCCACGCCGTGATCGCAGATCCAGCCGGTGCAGTATGAACCGTCTTCCACATAGCACCAGGCACCATCCGTCAAGTTCCAGCCCTCTGTCAGCTGACGGGGCGTCACGGTCTCCTCAGAAAACTCCGCAGCAGGCGTTTCCTTTAATTCGGTGTCCCCTATTGCGATTTTTTGACTAAACAAGGGAAGCTGCTGAATATCGGCACAAACCAAGCCATCCTGACAGTAGTAATTCACCACATCACAGGATACCTGACAGGTATAGATGCCCGCTTCCCAATCCTTGGTGCTTAGCTGGTTTTTCAGCATCTTGTTGGAAAGATCCAGCATATTGCTGTCTTTTTTCTGCTGAACAATACTCTTCTGCGCGCCTGCTTCGTCGGTGATCTCCACCGTCACATTATAAACCCGCAGGCGATCGGCATAGATGTTGCCTGACAAAGAAATGGCCTGTCCTGCCTTTTGGGGTGCTTCTGCCGCAACATCCTCGTATCGCAGATCTGCCGGAGAGATCCATACCGGAACTGTGCCGGTGCCTTCGGTGTAAAAGCTCTGTCCGTTTTCCTCGATGCGGTAAAGGTGCTTGCCTTCTGCCACCTCATACAAGCCGGTGGCATGCAGTCGTTCTCCACCGCGCACCGTTCTGTACACTTTGGCTTCCTGATCTATGTCGGTCCAAAGCACTGCCTCCGGCGCAGTGGTGATATACAGGTCACAGGGGTAAAATAAGTAATCGCTGAGAACGCTTTCTTTTTCAAAGTGGACAATACCTTCAAATTCTGCCCAGGAATTGTAGTATTCCGTAAACTCCGCAATGGTGCAGATCATCGCCTTCGCCGGGTCTTTGCCGTAGGGCGTTACGAAGCCCTCGGTGAAATACACCACGCCGTCCAAAATGGCGTGAATCACCATCACGTGGCCGTATTTTCTGCCCTCGTAGGTATTGGTCCTGTGGAAGCATACCATCAGATTGTATACGTCCTTCGTACCGCAGGCGGTAATGGTATTGAGCGCTTCCCCAAGGCTGTATTGCGTATCGGGATAGTAGGCAGGGCGAATACCCTCCGCTACATTTTTGCCCTCTGCAAAAATATCGTACATCTCGTTGCCGTTTTGGGTGATGGCACTGTCTGCCACCCCTAAAAAGTATAGCTCCCAACCGGCCATCGCGCCGCACCAGCCCTCCAGCCAGGAGATGCCCATTGCAGACAGCGTTCTGAAATACAGACTTGTAATGCGATCGCAGATCTGTTCAATTTCCTCTTCTGTGGCTGCCTGCGCCTTCATCGGCAGTGCGGTCATCAAAAGTACCGCACAAAGGCATAACGCCAGGATTCTCTTTATCATCTCCGCACTCCTTTCATTGGAAATTACTGGTAAATCGGGTGCATTATAACACTTTTATTTGTAAAATGCAAGAGAAATACTGCCGGGGAAGAAACCATCGTTCTTCCCCGGCTCATTTACATAAAGGATTTAATGGTGCTGATGAGAATATCGCCGGCCACTACCCGATCCTCTGCGGCAAAACCCTCCGCAAAATTATCGGTGTAGAGGATTTGGGCATTGGGGGGAAATTCCTCGTCCCCTTCCCACACCAAGATCTGCATCCCGTAATCCCCGATCAGCGTCACTCGGTAGCCTCCGTCCCCGTGGGGGACAGCCTCCGCACCCATCTTCTCACAGGCTTTCTTGAAGGCCTCCACCCTTGTGCCGAAGGTAAAGGCGGCACGGGTCAGCACACGGCCTGTGTAGGGCTTGATGTACAGCTCTCCCCAAGGCATCTCCCGAAAGGTGTACCATTGACCGCCGAAAGGAACATTTTTTCCTTCCAGCAGGTAACGCAGAAGAAAGGTTTGGGTGGGCAGCGGCGGCACATTGCCTCCATCCACTCCACGAATGGCATATTCGGGGTGGCTGATGGCAAATTCACGGCCTAAAAGGGTGACGAAAAACTCTTTGCCGTCCCATTTTACATCCGAAAGCCGCGCAGTTACATCGGATGAGTCTAATTTTTGAAACAGTCCCTCATAGTAGCTAAAGGGCACTTCTTCTTTATTGTTTTCGATCTGCATTTCAATACTCCTGTTTTGAATGGGGGAACAGCTTGCTGTCGGTATGGGGAATAAAGCAGGCCGCCACGAAGTTATCCATATACCCCGGGTGGGTGGAAAGCTCCAAATAGGTCATATTTGCCCCCAGCTCTCCGCATTTGGCTGTTGCCTGATCGCTCATCACCATTGCATAAGCACCGGTCAGGGAGGAATTGCCAATGTAGGTATACTTTTCCAAATCCACATCCGGCAGCATACCGATACTCACAGAGTTTGCCATATTGATGCCGGAGCCGATGCCACCTGCAACATACACCTTGTCGATGCAGTCCACGGTCATATCCACCGCAGAAAGCAGTGTGTCGATCGCGGAGAAAATTGCGCCCTTGGCACGGATGAAGTTGTCGATATCCACCTCATTGATGGATACTTCCCGGCCTGTCTCGGAACAGGAAGCCTCGCACAGCACATACCGGCCCATTCCGTGGGCATCCCGCTTCACCCGCTGCCCGTCCCGAACAAACAGCCCCTTGGCATTGATGATGCCACAGCGGTACAGCTCAGAGATGATATCAATAATGCCACTGCCGCAAATGCCTACCGGCTTTTGGCCTTCCTCGCCCACGATGCTGAGGGTGGGCTCCATAGTCGTACCGTCAATGGTGCAGGCTTCGATCGCACCATCGGTAGCCCGCATACCGCAGGAAATATCGCCACCCTCAAAGGCAGGACCTGCAGAGCAGGCACAGCTCATCATAAAGTCCCGATTGCCGAAGACGATCTCGCCATTTGTGCCCAGGTCAATAAACAGGCTCATTTCATCCTGATCCCAAAAACCGGCGGCCAGTGTACCGGCGGTAATGTCACCGCCCACATAAGAGCCAATATTGGGCGCAATGATCACCGGTGCCAAGGGATTGGCAGGCAGCTTCAGATCCCCTGCGGTCAGGTCCTCCCAACCGAAGAAGCTGGGGATGTAGGGCTCCATACGCACAGGCTCTGCGTCCACACCCACGAACAGGTGATTCATAGTGGTGTTTGCCGCCACGCAAAGCTGCAGAATACTGCGGGCGGAAATCCCCGCACTGCGGCACAAGGATGCCATAATCGGCGTTAGGGTTTCCTTGATGATGGCGTCCTGCAGCTTCTTTGTGCCGCCATCTTTGCCCTGCTGAATAATGCGGTTGATCACGTCCGCACCGTAGCGTATCTGACCGTTACCGGAAGAGCCCTTGGCCAGCAGCTTTCCGCTTTCCAGATCGGTCAGTACCATCGTCACCGTGGTGGTGCCGATGTCGATGGCACAGCCTGCCATCACCGTATCCGTGGGCGGGCAAAGCTCCATACAGGTGAAGGTGTCGCCCTCCAGTTTCCCCTTGACCGCCACGCACCAGTGGTGCTTGCGCAAAATGCTTGCCAGGCGCACCATCACCGTATAGGGAATGCGCACCTTTTCCACCCCAAGCTGGGCAGAAATCGCCCATGTCAGGCGCTCATTATCCGGCATTGTATCGTCCAAAGTGGGCTCGTCCATAGACACGACCACACAGCGGAATTTATTTTCAAAAGCAATGCCGCTGTTCTTTAATTGCTGCTGGGCATTTTCAAAAATGGCCACTTCCTTGGGACTGCTCAGGTCTGCAGTTTTCATACGGGACTGATAAGCAGATGCAATATCCGGCACAAAAACCGTACAGTCACCGATCACCTTGCAGTTACAGCTCAGCCGCCAGCCGGCCTCATATTCCTCGTCGGTAATATGGCGGGAGGGCAAAGATTCCACTTCCCCTTCCACCAGCTTTACGCGGCACTTGCCGCAAGAGCCGTTACCGGAACAGGGGGCATCAATGGCCACATTGGCCCGCCGTGCCAGCTCCAGCAAATTATCACCGGCGTTACATTCGATCTCAACAGGGCTTCCGCCCTCAATTTGGAAAATGACTTTCATTCTTTAAATCCTTTCAAAGGATATTTCTTTTCGTACTAAAGGCTTGCATACCTTTTTATATTTATGGGGACACCCAAAAAGGGGTCCCCATAAAGATTTGTTTTAAACGATTACATCAGCGGTTCCATATTCAGGACCGGGTGACCCTTTTCGCTCAGCCAGCTGTACAGCTCTTCGCAATCGGAGGTGATGGTCTCGTCGGCGATCATATCGGTAAAGTTGTCGATGCCCAAAAGCTCCTTCGCAGTAGCGTTCAGGCGGTCTGCCACATCATCCTTCAATTCCTTGGGCATCCACACAATACGGCCAACGCCGCCTTCTGCGGAGACGAACTTCTTGGAAGCGATAAAGTGACGGCCGTGACCCATATAGCCGGGAGTCTGTACACCGCCGCCGGTGCAGGAGGCCAGCTCACCGAAGGTCATACCGGCGGGGGTCATACCCTTAAACTCACGGTTGACCACGATCACACCATTGGAAACCGGCTCAATGCCGCAAATACACTCAAAGCAGCCGCAGGAGGTCATGGGATCTTCCAAAATGGAATACAGGGTGACATTCTCCACCGCGCCGTGGGTGGCGTCCTTGATCATACGGTTTACTTCCTCGTAACGGCCGGTACGCTCGTCGATCAAGCCCTGCTTCATAATGGGCTGACAGGGACCGTTGGGATCCAGCTCATTGGTGGCCTTTGCATCCAGCCAGGAAACCGCACCGCACAGACCCAAACGCTCAGGGGTAACCACGCAGCAGTGGGCAGGTGCGAAGGACTGGCACAGGATACAGGTATAATAACGATCCACAGATTCGTCGGTCATGGAAGCCAAACGGTCATCTCTCTGGGTATAACGGGGCATTGCAACCTCGTCACGGAACTTGGCGGCCTCTGCAGGGTCGGTGATCAGGGTGATCTGGCACTTGTCTACGACTGCGTCAAATTCATCCATAATCATCACATACAGCACCTCTGCAAAATGCTTCAGGCGCAGACCGTTTTCAAAGGCGGCATTGCTGACACGGACACGCACCTGATTGCGCTGACCGGTGTGCATTACGCCTTCCATATAGTTAAACCAGGCGTGGAACTTACGCTCGATAACCGCCTCAAAGTCCACCTGCATCTTCTTGCCGGCAACTTCCACAAAGGTGGCCAGTGCCAGGTCCTTTTCCTCGTCCAGGTCCTTGCCGATAATGGTGATCTTGTGATCCTCCACCTCGCTAAGCTCGCGCATTACAACCAGCTCGGCAGTGGGATTCTTGGAGGACCAGCACTCGTTGTGCATATCCGCCTTACGGATGATCTCGCCCTCAAATGCCGCGGCAAATGCCACAGGAATGGGCAATTCCTTCACTTTGATCTTAATGTTGCGCAGCTCCAAGGACTTCTTGACGGTCTGCGCGTGGTCACACACGGATTCCAGTGCGCCGGGAACCTGATTTTCGCCCAGGTCCACATCCACCACAACGGGGAAGCCCAATGCGATCGCACCTGCGCCGGCGGAAACCACCACTTCGTTCAGAGCGCCAAAGGTATTTACAAATGCGGGAACACGGTTCTTGGTGTACTCCAGCAGGCCGCCCAGGTCACCGGGCTGTACATTGCCGAAGATCAGCGCCGCACGAACAGCAACCGTCACCACGTGGATCACAGAGGTCACATCGTGACCCAGGGGGATCACACGCAGCTCCAGGCCCATTTTTACGCCGCCTTCTATGCACTGCTCGATCACGTCGCCTACCAGGAAGGTCATAATGCCCTTGGACTGGTAATCCTTTACAACGGAAACTACATCGGCGGCGTTATCAGCCTTGCCCAGCACAACCGCCACACCGGGAATGTCGCCTGTAACCAGGGGGACACCCAAGGAACGGATGATGGGGTCGGGTACAAAGCCGATGCCGGACTCATTTGCATAGGGGTCGCCACCCTCTACATACTTTAAGCCCTCAATAATCTCAGCACCCACCGCGGTAGCCAGACCTGCATTCAGCGCCTGACCCAAATCCTCCTGATTGGTGATCAGGCTCTTCAGTACGCCCACACAGGCAGGCAGATCGCCCAGGGTCTTGACCTTTACGCCGGTAGCGGCGTAAATGGTGGGGAAGCAATAGGCAGTATCGGGGAAGGCAATTTCCTTCTCTGCGCCATATTTGGCAATAGCATCATTTACTGCGCCCTCGGTCAAACCGGCCACAGCATTGGAACCCGCGTAAATCAGATCGGTTAATACACTCATAGTTGTTCCTCCCTAAAAATTATGATAATAATGCAAAAAGGCTGGGAGGGAGTTGCCCTCCCAGCCTTCAATTGCGGGAATTTGCCTATAGTCTTTATTCTTGCTCTGTGCTTACAGATCCAGATAGCTGTCGGAGTACAGAACGTGATTCTTGAAGATGTCACAGGACTTGATGGTCTCCATCAAGCGCTGGTCGTTGGGGTTGACGATTGCGGAGGTCAGACCCTGCATCATACACATTGCAACCAGAGCGGAGTCCATAATGGGACGGACGTTCTTGGGTGCGCCGTTACTGTTGTTGGACAAACCGCCGGTGGACTTCAGACCCTTGTCGGAGAACATCTTGATGGCCTCCAAAACTTCCATCTGCTTGTCCTGCATACCCTTTACAACCAGGAACAGGGGGTCAAACCACAGGTCGTCGGAAGACATACCCAGGCTCATACCACGCTCCAGCATATTGTCACAGTGGACCATACGCTCCTCGTTGTCCTTGGAAATGCCGTCGGCAGAGCACAGTGCAATACAAATAGCATCGTTGGCGGCAGCCAGGTCGATGTAGGAGATACGGGAGCCTGCGTCAGCAGAGTTCACGATGGGCTTGCCGTTGGTGCGGTTATACACCTTGATACCGGCTTCGATAGCCTTCTTGTTGGCAGTATCCAATGCCAGAGGCACATTGTTGAAGTTCTCCTGCAGCAGCTTGACAGCCCACATCATACGCTCGGGACCGTCCTTCTCAGCAGGTCCGATGTTCACGTCCAGATAGGTGGCGCCGGCCTTGATCTGAGCAGCGGCACGCTCCAAAATAGGAGCGGGATCACGCTCGTCCATAGCCTTGCGGATCGCGGGAGCGATGCAGTGGATGCGTTCGCCGATGGTCACGAAGGTCTTGGACTCGGGGTTGTGGCCCTTGTAGCTTACGCCCATATCCACTACTTCGATCTTGGGCACCTTGGTAGCCAGCAGTTCGTCGAAGCTCAGCTCCACAACAGGAGCAGCGGTTGCAGCCTTTGCGGCATTTTCAGCGGCAGCGGCAGCAGCGGCAGCCTCGTATTCCTTATCCTTCATATACTTGGGCAGCTGTACAGCCTCCAGAGGACCGACAACGACGTTCCAGCCGGGCAGCTTCTCCTGAATCTCGCCCTTCATCACAGCAACCTTGCCGGGGATGATCAGGGTGCGGTTCTTGATCTTGTTCTCAATATCCAGCTCTTCGAAGGTCTTCTTCACAGTGGAGGAGGAGAACTTACCGGCAGCCCAAGCGGTCAGAACAGACATACCGGAAGCGTCGGTGATGATCAGGTTTACAGGCTGGTTGGAGCGCTCCAATTCGCCGGAGACCAGGAAGTAGGTCAGTGCGAAGTCCACAGTCAGTGCGCAGGGAGAATTCTCATCGGCGCCGTTCAGGGGGTAGATCTTTGCTTCCACCTTCATGGGCTTCTGCGGATCGGTGTAGATGTTCTGACGCAGACCGTACAGAGGCAGAGCCTGTGCATAGGTCATATTGCTCATCACCAGGATGGAAGCATACTTCTCGGTGAACATCGCAGCGTAAGCGGTCTGCAGGCGGTCATCGCCCTTTGCCAGCTTGTGCAGGTTCACGATGGAGGGGTAGCCGAAGCTGCGGTCGCCGTCCTTAATGGCGGTGCGGCGTACCAAAACGGCATTGGCCAGGGTTTCCTTGGCAGTCTTGCCGGTAACGTCCAGAACCAGGTTCTTGTTGCCCTTGGCTTCCAGATTCTTTACGGTATCGTACAGATCGGAGAGGTTCTCAGCCCAAACGCCCAGCACCACGCCCTTGGCAGTAGCCAGCTCGTTCATAGCTTCCCAGTTTGCAGGTGTAGCGCCATCCAGGATCACGTCCTTGCCGCAAACTTCCAAAGCGGCCTTGGCGCACTCCACATCCCAGCACTCCAAAACCAGGCTGCGGCCGGTAGCGGCAGCCTTCTTGACCAGGTTTGCGTAAACAGCAGGATCAGCCTGATTGTTTGCAACCTGAACAAACTCTACGTACATACGCTCGCCGATGCGCTCGTAGTCCACCTTCTGCAGGTCGGCGATCTTGGCATCTACGGTTGCGTCGTCCATACAGGTGCACAGAGAAACTGCATACAGATTCTTGTTCACCAAAGTCTTCTCGTGACGGAACAGAACGGTCTCGCCGCCCAGCTTGTGCTCGCCAACGGAAATTGTCTTCATGGGAGGAGCAGTCTGCTCGTTGAGCATTGCCTTTGCGTCCTCGGAGAAGTAGGGACACTTGTCGATTTCAACAGCGCCCTGTGCCACCTTCATACAGAATGCCATACAGGTGGGACTGCCGCACTCCTTACAGTTCTTCTTAGGAGACAGCTTAAAAATATCAAGACCCTTTAAAGCCATTGTATGTATCCTCCTTCCGATTAAACAAGTTCGTTAATGAACTTCTTGATGGTTGCGATCGCAGCGGGGTGACGCATAATAACGGCGTCAGCACCACCGGTCAGGCTTGCAGCGGCAGTTGCGACTTCCATCTCAATTGCACGCTCTTCCTGACAGCCCCAAGCGGGCTCATCTGCCTCGGAAGCAGTGGATTCCTTCACGCCCCAGGTATCGGTGGATACCGGTGCGATGATGGGCATCTGCAGGTCGTCGTCGGACTGTGCCAGCGCGGCCAGGCGGATACGATCCAGGGTAGAAGCAACATACTCATAGCCGTAGCCCACAGCTGCAGTACCAACGTTCATCACGATGCTGTCGGCAGGAACGTTTGCGTCCTTCTTCAGCATAATGTTCAGCTGCTTGGCCAGGTTGATATCGTCAGCGGTCTCAGCGCCAACCTTCTGACCGTAAGCCAGTACAACGGAAGCGCCCACAGTCTTGCAGTTTTCCTGCTTTGCGGACATACAGACGATGTTCTTGCCCTGCAGTGCATCGGAGATCTTGGCAAACAGCTCGCCGTCCTTCTCCAGGTTCTTGCAGCCCAGAATGACGATGGGCATGGAAACAGCCTCGGCAACAGCCTTGGCATCGGCAACGCAGTCTTCAACACTGCGGTTGTCGCCGTTGGGATCGGCAGACTCGAAGTTCAGCGCCAGGAAGTCGGCGCCTTCCATAGTCTCTGCCTTCTTGGCGAAGTCGACCATGGTGGTGCAGCCGGCGTAGAACTCGGTAATGCCGGCAGCGGTCCAGTTTGCGGCGTTATCGGAAATCTCAACGCCGATCTTGGGTGCGTGCTCGATGGCAGCATCGAAGGTGTAGAACGGCAGCACATTCTGACCGCCAATGACAATTGCCTTGTCACCGGTGCCCAGGGTTACAGCGTTGATCTTGCCGCTGTAGGGCTGCGTCTTGGGTGCGAAAGACATAGTAAAAATCCCCCTTGTTTATAATAAAAATTTTTTGAAACGATGTAAACAGGACATTTACAGACCTAAATTCTGCATAATGCCCCTCAGTGCCTGCTTCACCGGATTACTCTCCGGCAGGCGGGCTGACGGCTCGCCGTTGCAATCACAGCGATAGACACCTTCATCCTGCGGCAATACACCGATCAGGTTCAGGTTGTGGCGCTGAATCTCCTCCAAAACGCCCTGATCCAGCTCTCCGTTGGGAGCGCGGTTGACGATCAGGCCGATCCTTCCCGGCTTCAGCTCCATTTCCTCGATCATTTCGGCAACACGGGCTACCGCCTGGATCCCTCTGCGGGAGCAGTCGGAAATCAGCAGCATGGTATCCACGTGGGGCAGTGTTCCCCGTGCCACGTGCTCCAGACCTGCCTCGTTGTCCATCACGACGTAGGAATAGTTTTTTGCGTACTTGTCTACCAGGGTCTTCAGCACGCCGTTGACATAGCAATAGCAGCCCTTTCCCTGGGTACGGCCCATCACCAGCATATCAAATTCGTCTTCCTCGATAAGAGCGGAATTGAATTTGAAATTGGCATAGTCCGCTTTGGTCATTCCCGCGGGAATGGACCCCTTCATTTCAGCCTGCGCCATCTCCTCACGGATCGCGCCCAAGCTGGTCTCCACCTCAACGCCCAAAACCTCGTTCAGGTTGGAATTGGCATCGGCATCCACCACCAAGACGGGCCCTTGGTCCTTCTTGCAAAGGTAATCAATGAGCATACCGCAGGTGGTCGTTTTGCCAACGCCTCCTTTGCCGGCTACGGCAATGGTATGTGGCATAGCGCTTACTCCTTTTGGTTGAATGCTTTTGGTACGGCAGGGCATACTGCGCCCCTATCCATACCGATATATCATATCACAAAACACTCCTAAATTCAACACCCTTTTTTATAGAATGATGAATTATTTATGCAGTTTTCGGCTTCATTCAGTTATTAAAGTTGGCAAGGTCGAAATTCACCACTGTGTAGCAGGTTTCTTCGCTGAGATCATTGAGCTTTTCATCCAAAAAGCCTTTGATCTTCTTCTGCGCAGACATCAGATCCGCCGGCAGGGCTATGTCAAAAATCAGGTTGGTATGCCCCTGCCCCTTGACCATCCGAAAATCGTGGATGGAAATGCGCTCGTCCTGCTCCTTCAGGCAAGAGAGCACCAGGCTGCGCATATACTCTAACTGCGCATCGCCGGTCACAATGGGATCATAATGAATGACCAGATGGACATTCAGCTCCTTCAGGCAGATGCGCTCCAAATTATCAATGACCTCATGACAGTGCAGGGCGCTTTCCTGCTCGTCCATCTCCACGTGCATACTGGCAAAGCGCTGACCGGGTCCGTAGTCGTGGACCATCAGATCGTGGTAACCCAGCACCAAGGGCTCGCTTTCCACGATCCTGACAATATCCTCCTGCAGGGCAGGGTCGGCATTTTCGCCCAGCAAGGGACTAATGGTATCTTTTGCCAAGGTGATGCCGCTGTAGAGAATGAACAGCGCCACCAAAAGGCCCATATAGCCGTCCACCTGCCAGCCGCTCACCTTCTCCACCGCCATTGCAAGCAACACCGCGGAGGTGGCGATCATATCGTTACGGCTGTCGGCGGCAGTGGCCAGCAGGGTCTGAGAGGAAATGGTTTTGCCCAATTTGCGGTTAAACAGGCTCAGCCACAGCTTCAGTAGCACCGAGCCTACCAGTACCAGCACCGCAGGAAGGGTCATACTGACAGGTGTGGGCGAGAGGATCTTTTCCACAGAGCCTTTTCCCAATTCAAACCCGATCACCACGATCAGCGCCGCCACTGCCAGACCCGACAGGTATTCATACCGGGCGTGACCGTAGGGGTGGTCTTCATCCGCCGGCTTTTCCGCCAGCCGAAATCCCACCAGGGTGACCACCGAGCTGGTGGCATCCGTCAGGTTATTCATGGCATCCGCGGTCATCGACAGCGAGCCCACCAGTGTGCCTACTGTCAGCTTCAGGATAAATAAAACAAAATTGCAGAATATGCCCACAAAGCCGGAGAGCTTTCCCACCGCGGAACGTCCCTTGGGGGTTTGGGGATCCTCTTTTATAAAAAGACGCAAAAGCAGCTTGGTCATAGACGCCTCCCAAACAAGTTTTTTATTATCATAGCACAGTTTTTCACGATAGCCAAGGCTAACCGTATCTTTGCCGCAAATGCTGTAATCCGGTATTTACTTTTTTATCCATTTGTGCTATGATGATTGCACCTTATAAATCATTCTTAGAGGAGCTTTTATTTATGGATTACGCAAAAGAATCTCTGCGCCTGCACGGTGAGTGGGGCGGCAAAATTGAAGTTGTTGCCAAAGTCCCTGTGGCAACGAAGGAAGACCTGAGCCTCGCCTACACCCCCGGCGTTGCACAGCCCTGCCTGGAAATTCAAAAGGACGTAAACAAGTCCTACGACCTGACCCGTCGGCACAATCTGTGCGCTGTCATCACCGACGGCACTGCCGTTTTGGGCTTAGGCGATATCGGTCCCGAGGCCGGTATGCCTGTTATGGAAGGAAAATGCGCCCTGTTTAAGGCTTTCGGCGATGTAGATGCCTTCCCGCTTTGTGTCAAGAGCAAGGATGTAGACGAATTTGTAAACGCTGTCCACCTGATCTCCGGCTCTTTCGGCGGCATCAATTTGGAGGACATCTCCGCCCCCCGCTGTTTTGAAATCGAGCGCAAGCTGAAGGAAAAGTGCGACATTCCCATTTTCCACGATGACCAGCACGGCACTGCCGTCATTACACTGGCCGGTCTGCTCAACGCCATCAAGGTCGTGGGCAAGAAGAAGGAAGAGGTCAAGATCGTCACCTCCGGTGCCGGTGCCGCCGCTATTGCCATTGTCAAGCTGCTTATCAGCGCAGGCTTCAAAAATGTGGTGATGACCGACCGCAGCGGTGCAATTTACGCAGGCCGCGACAACCTGAACTGGATCAAGGAAGAAATGGCACAGATCACCAACCTGAATAAGGAAAAGGGCAGTCTTGCCGATGTGATCAAGGGCGCTGACGTATTTATCGGCGTTTCCGCCCCCGGCACCATGACCACCGAGATGGTAAAGACCATGGCAAAGGATGCCATCATCTTTGCCTGCGCCAACCCCACGCCCGAGATCTTCCCCGACGATGCCAAGGCCGGCGGTGCAAGAGTGATCGCCACAGGCCGTTCCGACTTCCCCAACCAGATCAATAACGTCCTGGCTTTCCCCGGCATCTTCCGCGGTGCTTTTGATGTGCGCGCCTCCGATATTAACGAGGAGATGAAGATGGCCGCCTCCTACGCTTTGGCAAACCTGATCTCCGATGAGGAGCTGAGCGAGGATTACATCATCCCCGCCGCCTTCGACAAGCGGGTCGGACCTGCTGTTGCGGCAGCCGTGGCAGAAGCTGCACGGGCTACCGGCGTTGCAAGAATTTAAAAATCCCTGCAGGGGAACGACCATAGACTGCTCCTGTAAAAACGGACAATAGACAAAAGGCCCCCTGATGTAGGATAATAACTACATCAGGGGGTATTGTTATGCAACAAAGAAAATATACACATTTTAGAGAGATCGAGCCTCAGATCATAGCTATGCGAGA
>JAGASJ010000075.1 GCA_017621795.1 Oscillospiraceae bacterium
CACTGTCTCAGGCGAATAAGCTGAGCGAAATGTACAAAAAACGCCGTCCCCTTTATGAGACGGCGGCAGACTGGATGATCGAAAATAATGGCAGCATTCAAGATGCTGCAAACAGAATTTTGGAAAAGCTGACAGGAGATCACAAATGAAGATTTTGGTTTTAAATGGCCCGAACATCAATATGCTGGGCATTCGGGAACCGGCCATCTACGGGAGCAACAGCTACAATAAGCTGTTGGAACTTTTGGAGGAAACCGCCGCTTCCTTAGGTATTGAATATACTCATCTGCAGTCTAATTGCGAGGGAGCACTGGTGGATGCAATCCAGCAGGCCTACGGCAAATATGACGGCATCGTGATCAATCCCGCCGCCTATACTCATACCTCTGTAGCAATTTTGGATGCACTAAAGGCAGTATCCATCCCGGCAGTAGAGGTACACATTTCCGATGTTGATTCCCGCGAGCCATTTCGGCAGATCTCCTATGCCGGAATGTATTGTGAAAAGACCATTAAGGGTCAGGGTATTAACGGATACGCGATGGCAATGGAATATTTAGTAAACAGGTGTGCGACTTAGTCGCACACCTGTTTTTCATAAGTATCATACCGGCCTGTTACCGTTCCGTCTACAAGCCTTGCGTTATGCTTGCTCAACAAAAAGCCGCAGGCTAAATGCAACGCGGAAGACGCAGTATTGCTTCGGTGGATATGGGAATAAACCCGGACACCCTGAAGCTCCGGCTGCTTCAAAACTGCACGCAGCAGCTTGGATGCATACCCTCTGCGCCGATAAGATGGCGCCGTCTCTAAGCCTGTGATCAGTACTCCATCCACATAGGGCTCCAGACGCAGTCCGCTGACATAACGGTTTTCTGTCTCCCACAAGAAAATAAAACAGCGTTCGTTTTTCAAAAAATCCTGTAAAAAGGCATAAAAGTCCTGTGCTGCTTCCCGCGCCTGCCCATTGGCATCTAAATGCGGGTAGGATCGCTGTCCGCTTTCTGTAAGAGACTCTTCATAAATACAGGCCATATCCGAAAAGGGGATCTCAGACGCTCTTTTGATCAATTTCAGCACAGTATTTCACCTTCCACAGCAGCACTATCTTTCAAAGCTGTTCCCCTAATATAGATTTTGTAGCGTAGGCATTCAGACTCATATCCGCAGTATGCCCTGCCAAATATTCATAATAGCCCTGTGCCCCGATCATCGCTGCATTATCCCCGCATAAGGAAAGCGGCGGCATATAGGTCTGAACATCAAGCTCCTTGGCAGCTGCCAAAACATCTGCACGGATGCGCGAATTGGCCGCCACGCCGCCAGCAACAGCAAGCTTTTTATGACCTGTCTGCTTCAGAGCCTGTACGAGACGGGATACCAATGTATCAGACACGGCCGCACTGAAGCTGGCGCACAGACTCTCTATATCCAGTTTTTCACCAACCTGCTCTGCGTGATGGATCAAATTCAGGGCGGCAGTTTTCAGCCCCGAAAAGCTCATATCATAGGGATTACTGCCGGGCTTGGAGCGAGGCAGTGTATACTTTCCATCGTCGCCCCCCTGCGAGGCCTTGTCCAAAGCCGCACCGCCGGGGTAAGGCATCCCTAATACACGAGCCACTTTGTCAAAGCACTCCCCTGCCGCGTCATCTAATGTTGTGCCCAGAATCTCCATTTTGGTATAGTCCTGCACGTCCACGATCATGGTATGTCCGCCGGACACTACCAGGCACAAAAAGGGGGGCTTCAGCTCATCAAAAGCCAAATAGTTTGCCGCAATATGGCCACGAATGTGATGCACCGGAATAAGGGGCTTATTCAGTGCCAATGCAAGTGCCTTGGCAAAATTCACACCCACCAACACCGCACCGATCAGTCCAGGCGCGTAGGTAACCGCCACGGCATCAATATCCCCTCGAGTCATATTCGCCTCAGAAAGCGCTTGATCCGCCAGCTTATAAATCGCCTCTATATGTTTACGGGATGCAATTTCCGGCACAACACCGCCATAGATGCGGTGCAGATCCACCTGCGAAGCAATGCAATCTGTAAGAACACGGCGTCCATCCTCTACAATGGCAACAGCCGTCTCGTCACAAGAGGATTCTACGGCTAATATACGCATCACAAGCCCTCCTTTCTGTAAATAAGTGCATCCTCCTTGGGATGAAAATAATAATTCGGTCTTCGTCCAACCACTGTAAATCCCAGCTTCTCATAAAGCCTTATAGCAGGCGTATTGGAAACACGAACTTCCAACAGCACAGATCGGGCGCCCCTTTGGCTGAGATGGGTACAAAGGCAGTTTATCAGCTTTTCTCCAATGCCCGTCCGCCTATAAACAGGCAAAACAGCCACATTCATAATATCCGCGCTGTCTAAAACTGTTTGCGCGCCTATATACCCCGCTACAACATCTCCATCCACAGCCACAAGCCAGGTAGAAAGCGGATTTGAAAGCTCTGAGGTAAAGGAAGCCGCGCTCCATGGGTCTGCAAAGCAGTCTTTCTCCAATTGGGCGATTTGAGGAATGTCCTCTGCTATCATCTTTCTGATTTCCATTACTTCGCCTCGTACCAATTTTCGCCACACTTTGCCTCCGCCAGCAACGGAACACGAAGCTTGGCAACGTTTTGCATCTCACTGCTGACCAGCTCAGAAACCGCGTCCGCGATCTCCTTAGGACATTCCACGATCAATTCGTCGTGCACTTGCAAAATCAGCTTCGCCTGAGGATACCGAGATGCCAACGCTTTGTGCACACGAATCATCGCAAGCTTAATCAGATCAGCGGCTGTGCCCTGAATAGGGGTATTCAGTGCAATACGCTCTGCACCCTGACGAATGTTAAAGTTGGAGCTGGAAAGCTCGGGAATATACCGTCTGCGTCCATACATTGTCTGCGTATAACCCTTTTTCCGTGCCTGCTCCACCACTTGCTTCATATATGCGCCCACACCATCATAATGGGACAGATAGCTTGCAATATATTCCTTCGCTTCGTAAAAGGATACGCCAATATCGTCGGCCAGTGAAAACTCAGAAATGCCGTATACAATGCCAAAGTTTACCGCCTTTGCGTGACGGCGCTGTGTTGCAGTCACCGCCTCCGGTGCAACATGAAATACCTGAGAAGCGGTAACGGTATGAATGTCCATTCCGCTTATGAATGCATCCTGCATCTGACGGTCATCCGCGATGTGCGCCAGTACGCGAAGCTCAATTTGGCTGTAATCCGCATCCACCAGTACACAGCCGGGCCCCGCCACAAACATTTTCCGTATTTCCGCACCTAAGTCGGAACGAACCGGAATATTTTGCAAATTAGGGTCTGTGGATGACAGCCGACCTGTAGCCGTAACCAAATTTTGGAAAGTGGTGCGAATACGTCCGTCGCCGTCAATAACCTTCATCAGTCCCTCTGCGTAGGTGGAATTGAGCTTTGTAAGCATTCTGTAGTCCATAATTGCAGGGATGATGGGATGCTTATGTTTCAGCTTTTCCAAAACATCTGCATTGGTGGAGTAGCCTGTTTTGGTTTTCTTTACAGGGGGAAGCCCCAATTTTTCAAAAAGAAGCTGGCCTAACTGCTTTGTGGAGTTGATATTAAATGCACCGTCGGAGTAGCTGAAAATCAATTCCTCGCATTCTGCAATCCTGGCAGAAAGCATTTGACCGAATTGCTCCAGCTGATTGCGGTCAATGGCTACACCGGCACATTCCATCTCAAAAAGAACGTCCGTAAGAGGCAGCTCAATCTCCTGATACAGGTTCCACATATCCTGATTTTGAAGTTCCTCGGTGAGAACCTCCCGCAAATTCCATAACGCCTGCGCACAGGAAATAGGATCCCCATCCTCTACCTCTGTTCCCAGAAACGTTGTAGACAGTTTAGAGACGGGATAATCCGACTGGGACGGATTTAGGTTGTAAGCCGCTAAAGCCGTATCAAAGCCACAGACGGGCTGAGGCAAAGGCAATTCCTTCAAGCGGTGGCGTGTCTGCTTCCAATCGTGACAAATAACATCTTTACCTCCTTGCAAAAAATCGGAGGCAAATATCATTTCCATAGGCGTCAAGGCGTAGACGCCCTGCTCCCAGGCAATGCCTACGGAGCTATCCGGTGCGATATACAGTGCAAAACGATCGCACTTATCAGGAAGGGACTGCGCACGGGGAAGGCATACGCCCTTTTGGGTACATTTGACCGTATTGACCGCTGCGCCGCGCAAATTGTATTTATCAATCAGGCGTACAAATTCCAGCTTCTGAAACAGCGCATAAAGTGCCGGCTTGTCATAATCCTTTTTTAGCGCATCTTTGGGCTCAAAATCAATAGGCGCGTCACACACAATCGTTGCAAGCTCATAAGACAAATAGGCGCTTTCTTTACCATTTTCCAGCTTTTCCCTTAACTTTGGGCGAATAGAGGGATCATCCAAATGCGCATAAATGCCATCCAGTGAGCCAAATTGTTTTAGAAGCTCTGTTGCCGTTTTCGGGCCCACACCTGCTACACCGGGGATATTGTCGGAGGAATCTCCCATAAGTGCCTTCAGGTCTACCATTTTCTTCGGCTCAAATCCGTATTCCTCGAAAAACAGCTTCTCGGTATAAAGTGTTGCAGTGGTCTGCCCGGGACGGGAAATTACCAGCTTTACATGGACATTGCGATCGATCAGCTGCAGGCTGTCACGGTCGCCGGTCACAACCACACATTCCCAACCGTTATTACTGCAAATTCTGCCCACTGTGCCGATCACATCATCCGCTTCCCAGCCTTCACAGGCATAGATGGGAATGTTCATTGCCTGCAGCACCTGCTTCATCACCGGCATCTGCATCGCCAGCTCCTCCGGCATCGCGTGACGTGTAGCCTTATAGCCATCGTAACGCAAGTGGCGGAAGGTCGGCCCGTGCAGATCAAAGGCGACACAGACTGCATCCGGCTGTTCTTCCTTTTCCATCCGTTCCAGGATGTTTAAAAACCCATAAACAGCGTGTGTGTAAAGCCCCTCTCTGGTCGTTAGAGGCTTTACACCGAAATAAGCACGGTTGATGACGCTGTTGCCATCCAAAATCAGAAGCTTCATACTTTTCTCCATTTGGTGCCCTGAGGCGTATCAATGATCTCAATGCCACGGGCTTTCAGTTCGTCACGAATTGCATCGGCTTTGGCAAAATTCTTTGCTTTTTTTGCTTCGGTGCGTGCCAGCACCAGTGCATCAATCTCCGGGTCGGCAGAGGACTCCTCCACTTGCTTTTGCTTTTGACGCAAGCTCTGCGCAGCCTGCAGAAGATTCAGGCACATCACTGAATCAAAATCCTTTAAAGCGGCAAGCTTTGTGCCGTCATTGGTTTTTGCCTTCAGAACGTCGTAAACCGCAGTCACAGCCAAAGATGTATTGAGGTCCGCATTCAGCGCATTTGTAAAACGCTCCTTCAGTGCATTAAAGGCCGCCTCATCCACCACGCCATCATCCTGCAATGTTGCGATTTTGCTGACCAGCTTTTCATAAGCAATCTTTGCATTCTCCAAATTCTCCCAGCTGAAAACCAGATTGCGGCGATAGTGACTCTGCAGGCAGAACAGACGATAAACCATAGGATCGAAGCCCTTTTCCTCCAGCAGGCTGACTGTGAGGAACTCGCCCTTGGATTTGGACATTTTGCCTGTATCGGTGTTTAAATGGTGCACATGGAACCAATAGTTGCACCACTTGTGACCCAAAAAGCTTTCAGATTGGGCGATCTCGTTGGTATGATGGGGAAAGGCGTTATCAATACCGCCGCAGTGAATATCCAAATCCGCTCCTAAATGCTTGATGGATATGCAGGAACACTCAATATGCCAGCCGGGATAGCCTACACCCCAGGGGGAATCCCATTTCAGTGCCTGATCTTCAAATTTGGATTTTGTAAACCACAGGACGAAATCGTTGCGGTTTTTCTTATTCTTATCCTCTTCCACGCCTTCACGCACGCCGACTGCCAAATCCTCCTCGTCGTGGTCGTTAAAGACGTAGTACTGGCCAAGCTTGGAGGTATCAAAATATACATTGCCTCCTGCAATATATGCTTTCCCGTTTTCAATCAGGCGGGAAACCATTCCGATATAATTGTCGATACAATTGGTGGCAGGCTCTACAACCTCCGGACGCTTTATATTCAGCTTCCGGCAGTCTTCAAAAAACGCATCTGTGTAAAACTGGGCAATTTGCATTACGGTTTTGTTTTCCCGCTTTGCGCCCTTTACCATTTTATCCTCACCGGTATCCGCATCGGATGCCAAATGGCCCACATCTGTGATATTCATCACACGTTTGACATTGTAGCCGGTATAACGAAGCGCCTTTTCAAGCACATCCTCCATAATATAGGTGCGCAAATTGCCGATATGCGCATAGTGGTATACTGTAGGACCACAGGTATACATTTTTACAACATCCGGGCAATTGGGTTTAAAAAGTTCCTTTTTATGGGTCAAAGAATTATACAGATACATTTTCTTTCCTCCTGCAACAAAAAATGCCTCCTGCACCGATCGGTACAAGAGGCGGGTATAAAAACTCGCGGTTCCACTCTCATTTTTTACTCTAAGTTTTGGTTCGCTCCCAGACGCACGTTCACAAAAGAAAAACACCCGAACTTACAGCCAATGGTCCAGGTTCTCTGCGGATTTTCTGACTTTGCTACTCTTTCTGTTCACAGCGATATGAAGTTATGGATAATATACCATTTTGCAGAATGCTTTGTCAAGAATTCCGCATAAATATTTAAAAAAATGTGTTGAATATCACTATATATTGTGTTAAAATGATTTAGTCATAGCTATATACCACCTTGGAGGTGTTTTTATATGAAAAAGTTTTGTGCCTGTATTTTGGCATTTAATTTGATATTTTCCCTCTGTGCTTGCGGAAAAGGCGGCAGCAGTACCCATTCCCCGGAAACCACAGTGCCCCCCGTTTCCGCCGAGATCATTACTACTGTTCCACCGGATTCGGTTCTCCCCAGCGCTGAAACGCTCTACAGTATTTCTATGCCTATTATCACCGAATCCTTTTCTGCCGAGGACGATACGCCTATCTTCTCCTTTGAATATCAGTCGATGCACCTGATCCATCCGGATCGGGATGTTGCCGAAAAAATCATCTCCGATTATGATGGCCGTGTTGAAAACATTCTTCCCGAAGCACAGCAGCTTCAGGAAGCAGCCAAGAATGCTGACCACACCTCTGCCGGATTCGTTCCCTATATTTACCGCACTCAGTATAACACCACCAGAATCGACCAGGGCGTGCTGAGCCTGTACGGTCAAATCGTTCAGGTGGGCGAAACCGGAAGAGCCACGCAGCAAGGCGTCGCCCTCAACTACAATATGGTGACCGGTGATGTTCTTACTCTGGGCAGTATTCTGTATCATATCGATTTTAAGGATGAATTGTGTGAGCTTCTGATCGATGCGCTGAATGCCTCCGATTATTTTCTCTATGACGATTATCAGGAAACTGTTCGCGCCCGTTTTGCAAGAGACGAAAGCACGGATGAAGATTTTTACTTCACCCGGACAGGCTTGTGCTTCTACTTTTCTCCCTATGAGATCGCACCCTTTGTCTCCGGCAATATTGTGGCGGAGATCCCCTATCACCTGCTGACCGGCATCATCGGTGATGAGTTCTTCCCTGCTGAACGCATCAATTCCAACGGTATGCTCACCATTCAGGCGTTCCGGGACGATATTTTGGAGCAGTATGACCAGTTCTCCGAAATCATCGCTACGGAAAACGGTCAGAAGATCCTTTTAACAACCGACTCTGCGGTGCAGGATATCCGCATTATGCAGCTGCAGTGGCGTGACGATGTGATGACCGCTAAAACAGTCTTTGCCGCCAACAGCATCGGCTCTACCGACGCGATCCTATTTGAGGGCACATTCAGCGAGGATATGCCCAGCTTTATGATTTCCTATTATATCGGTGGCGTTGAACAACAGTTTTACTTTTTGCAGGATTCCGAAACAGATTCCATCGTTCTTTCTGTTATTCAATAACTTACGGAGTATGACTTAGGTCATACTCCGTTTTACTATTGGGGTGAGTTTTAAAAGTGCCAAAAGATTTGGAATAGCCATCAAGCCGTTCACCGACTCTGCCAACAGCCACACCACATTTGTTTTTAATGTGGCACCGATAAGCAGTGTTACCACCTGCATAACCATAAAAGGCTTTAGTATTTTACTGCCAAAAAGATATTGCGCACATCGCATTCCATACACGCCCCAGCCAATCACCGTGGCAAAGGCAAAGCACACCAGGCACAGAGTGACCATAACCCCTGCCCAGCTTCCCAGTACACCGCAAAAAGCCTCACTTGTCAGTTCTGCGCCGATATCCGTACCGTAGGGCACAATAACGCCACTGCAAAGAATCACAAGGGCCGTTACCGTACAGATCACGATGGTATCAATAAAAACCTCCATAATTCCCATTAGCCCCTGTTCCAATGGTTGCCGAACGTTGGAGGCGGCGTGAGCGATCGAAGCAGTCCCCATTCCTGCTTCATTTGTAAAAATCCCACGGGATGCTCCTGTTTTACAAGCAATCAGTATAGATCCTACTGCTCCCCCGGTCACCGCCTCAGGACGAAATGCGCCTTTAAAAATAGCCGCAAACGCATTGTCGACTTGATCGAAGCACAGGATAATTACAAGCGCACCCATCAGTACATACAGCAGTGCTGCGTAAGGTACCAAAAGCTCTGCAATATGACCGATTCGTTTGATTCCACCCCATAAAAAGATACCAACAAGCAGCGCAATAACCGCCGCAACAATAATATCCGTCCTTTGAGACACTTTATATCCATATTGGCCAACTACACCGTGAATGCCGCTGAGCACTGCATTTAGCTGCGTAAGATTGCCTACTCCAAAGGCCGCGATCACGCCGAAAACCGCATAAAGCATCGCCATTGGCTTCCAGCTTTTGCCCAGTCCTGCCTCCATAATATACATTGGCCCACCAATATAGTCGCCCTGTTCATCAATCCTTCGAAATTTGATAGCAAGGATCGCTTCCGCACATTTGATCACCATACCGAGCAACGCACAGACCCACATCCAAAAAACTGCGCCTGCTCCTCCAATAGAGATCGCTCCCGCAACACCTGCAATATTCCCCGTACCAACCGTTGCCGCCAGCGCAGTGCAAAGCGCCTGAAAGGAAGACACCCCTTGATTATCCTTACAGGGCTTTAATTTTTGCACAAAGCATCGACATGCCGCGGGAAACAGCCTAAACTGAGCGCATTTTGTTTTGACGGTCAAAAGCAATCCCACAAACAAAATAAAAAGCAACGTGGGTATGCCCCAAATATAACCGTTAATTCGTTCTAAAATCTCCAAATTTCCTCCTCCAAAACAATAAAAGCAGTCACATTTTCTGTGACTGCTTTCGTATTATTCCCATGTTGCCCAAATTTCCGGGCAGTAGCCTGCGGTAGCAAGCTTTCCATTTCGTACCACAGGCGTTTTTATCAGCTTTGGATTATCGTAAATAATGTCTTCTTTGGTACGTATATCTTCCATATAGCGCATATTGGTCACATCCTGATGCTTAGCATTCCAGTCGATCAGGTTGTCCACCCCGCCAACGCCCCGTAAAACTGCGTCAAATTCCTTTGCAGATATCCCATATCGGTCCAAATCTATATACTGATATTTGATCCTGCGTTCTTTAAAATAGCGCTCTGCCTTTTTTGTGTCAAAGCACTTCCCTTTTCCAAAAATTTGAATATTCAATAGGTTACCTCCGTCAGGCAAAGTCCGCAAGCCGGCACAAGAACGCCCGCCTGCTCCCGTTTTCCTCCGAACAGCTCCTCGATGCTGCCGATGGGACGAATGCCCTTTCCAATTTCCAGCAATGTGCCCACCATAATCCGCACCATGTGGTGTAAAAATCCGTTGCCTGTAACAACAAAACGCAATTCATTTCCTACCTTGTCGATGGAGAAAGACGAAATATGGCGTACTGTGGACTTTTTCATATTCTTATTGGCGCAAAATGCGGAAAAATCGTGGGTGCCGACGAAGGCTATCGCCCCCTCCCGCATTGCCTCCACATCCAGGGGTTCAGGATCTCTGTAAACATATTTGCGGTCAAACACACAGGGTTCATAGCTGTTCCAAAGCCGATATACATAGGTTTTCGTCTTTGCATTCAGCCGCGCGTGGAAACGCTCGGACACGTTGCGACAGCTGTAAACGCCAATATCCTCAGGAAGATAAGTGCGCAGCAGGCTGAGGATCTCTTCGCAGGGCATTAAACTGTTGCAGTGCACGTTGGCCACCTGACAGGCAGCGTGCGTCCCTGCATCGGTGCGTCCGCTTCCGATCACCTCTATTTCCTCCCCTAAGATACGACCAAGTGTGGTTTCCAGCTTGCACTGAATAGTATTGTCAGTCGTGGATAGTCGTTGCCAGCCCTTATACCGCGTGCCATCATAGCACAAGTCAAGCCGCAAATTCCGCATATTGTTCCAATTCCTCTCTTGCTTCCCGTTCACTATCTGCAGAGAACAGGAAATTTCCATTTAAATCGTATACCTGAATATGCCCACGTGTTTGCATCATTTTATACATTGTCATCACCTTGTTTCCTTTGATGACCTGAGTATAAAACATATTCAGTACAATAAAATGTACTTATTCAATGATGTCCTTCACCCAATCGGCTACATCCTGATATACTTCCTCTTTATTCAGCTCATTTAAAATTTCATGACGGCAGTTCTTATAAAGCTTGCATGAGATGTTTTCCATCCCCGCCTTTTCAAACTGCTCTGCGGCAACTCTTACACCTTTTCCGTAATTGCCTACCGGGTCTGCATCACCGGCAATAAAGAGCACAGGCAGATGCTTATTCATTCTCTGAAGATTCTTTTTCTTTTGTATGTGCATAATACCCTTGAGCATTTCCCGTGCCAGACCTACTGTTTCCGGGAAGCCGCAATTGGGGTCTTCAATGTATGCACGCACCTGTTCTTCATCCCGATTCAGCCAATCAAAGGGCGTTTTGCAGGGCTCTATACCTTTATTGTACGTGCCAAACATCAGCTTATGCAGAAAGCCGTTCGGCTTCTGCGCACCGCGTATGCCGCACACTACAGCACCCATCATACTGCCTGCGTGTAGTACGGCAGACGGCATCCACCCGGTCCCACATATAATTCCGGCAGTGATTCCGCTATCGGGATGATCCGTCAGAATTGTGCGCGCCATAAAAGAGCCCATAGAATGTCCAAAAAGAATATACGGCACATTGGGGTACTTTTGCATTGTAGACTGCATAAGTGTATAGCTATCCTGCACCGCGGCAAACCATCCACCGTAAAAGTAGCCCCGCACACAGTCTTCTCCACCCGACTGGCCGTGACCCATGTGATCTTCTGCAACGACCATATAGCCGTGCTCATTTAAAAAACGGGCAAAATCTCCGTAACGCAGGCTGTATTCAGCAATGCCGTGCAGAATTTGGACGATGCCTTTAACAGGACCATCCGGTTTCCATATACTGACATGAATCGTTCCCTTGCCGCAGGAAGTAAATTCCTCCTTCAGGTACATTCCATCACCCCACTACTTCATAGCCTGCTTTTTTTATAGCATCCTCTAAAGCAGCACGATCGGCAGAGCCGATTACAGTGACATTCTTTTTTTGCAGGTCCACGACCGCATCCACCGTGCCTGCAACCTCTTTGCATACGCTTTCCACCCGCGCCTTGCAGTGGGAGCACATCATACCTTCTACATAAATAACCGTTTCCATTTTTACGACCTCCTTTTTAATAGTATCCGTAATATGATTATTTTTTTCTGCCTTAAAAAAGCGCAGACGCAAGGCATTTGTTACAACAAAAACAGAGCTAAAGCTCATCGCCGCCGCGCCAATCATAGGGCTAAGCAAAACACCAAATGCAGGATACAGTACTCCTGCAGCCACAGGAATGCCTAAAACGTTATAGAAAAAAGCCCAAAACAGGTTTTCCTTGATATTTCGGATGGTGGCCTTACTCAAGGATATTGCATTATAAATACCGCTTAGAGCGCTGTTCATCAGCACCACATCCGCAGATTCCATTGCAATGTCTGTTCCCGCTCCGATCGCCATGCCCACATCAGCCGTAACCAACGCAGGGGCATCATTGATGCCGTCTCCTACCATCAGTACACGATGGCCCTTTGCTTGTAATTGCTGTACAGCGCCGGCCTTTTCTGTAGGAAGCACATCCGAGATCACCTGGGAAATACCGGCCCGTTGGGCAATTGCCGTTGCAGTATCCCGATTATCACCGGTGAGCATTACCAGCTTCAGATGCAGCTTGTGCAGTTTATCAACCGCTTGTTTTGTATCCTCGCGAATCACATCCGCGGCAATAATACAGCCTAAAAAATTATGCTCCCCGGCAAAAAACAGGGGCGTGCCGCCTTGCCGTGCATATTGAGAAAAATCCGGAACCTGAACGCCAACAGAATGCATCAGTGCCGCATTGCCGCCATAATATTTGATACCGTCTATCGTACCACTGACGCCCCGACCCGGAAGAACCTCAAAATCCTCAACATCCAAAAGGGGGATGCTTTTCGCTTTTGTCAAGATCGCCTTTGCAAAAGGATGCTCCGAACGAGCCTCCAGTGAGGCGGCTATTCGCAAAAACTCATCCGCTTCTATATTCTGCGGAAGAATGTGCGTTACCTCCGGCTTTCCCACAGTCAGCGTGCCGGTTTTGTCCAACACCACTGTATCGATCCGATGAAGATTCTCAAGCGCCTGAGCATTTTTAAACAGAACACCCATTCGTGCACCGCGGCCTGTGCCTACCATAATCGCAACCGGAGTCGCCAAGCCCAATGCGCAGGGACAGGATATGACCAAAACGGAGATGCCGTTACTCAGGGCAAATTCAAAGGGTTTGTTCACAACCAGCCAGTAAACCGTAGTCAGCAATGCAATAGCCATTACTACGGGGACAAAAATGCCTGCGATCTTATCTGCAAGCCTGGCAATGGGTGCCTTTGTTCCACCGGCCTCTTCCACCAAACGAATCACCTGCGCCAAAGTGGTGTCTTCACCTACCGCATCTGCACGAAATTGCAGATAGCCCTCAGTACAGATGGTGCCTGCTGTTACCTTCGCGCCCTGCACCTTGTCTACCGGTACGCTCTCACCGGTAATGGGACTTTCATCCACGGCAGCATAACCGGATATGACCGTGCCATCCACCTGAATCCGTCCACCGGAACGCACCGTTACCGTGTTCCCTACCCGCACATCCTCGCAGGGAATCTCCAGCTCCACCCCATCCCGAAGAACAGTTGCATTCTTTGGTGTCAGGTCCATCAGTTGACGTACCGCATCAGATGCCCGTCCCTTCGCACGGGATTCCAGGAATTTACCAAAGGTGATCAATGTGAGAATCATTGCGGCAGATTCAAAATAAAGGTTATGCCTGTAATGCTCTACCGCCTCCAGATCCCCGTGTCCGAAGGCGTATGCCATCCGAAACAGGACAAACACACCGTAAATCAACGCCGCACCGGAGCCAACAGCAATCAGGCTGTCCATATTGGGACTGCGCTTTACAAGACTTTTAAGACCCTTTTGGTAGTATACCCGATTCAAAACGACCACAGGGACTGTTAAAAGGAATTGAAGCAATGCTGCGACAAGAGCATTTTCTGTCCCTTTGTACCAAACGGGCAGCGGCAAATGCAGCATACTGCCCATTGTGAAATACATTAAAACAACAAGAAATATTGCAGAGTAAATTATTCTTTTTTGAACGCTGTTGTCTTTCGGCGGAGTCTGCTTTACTTCTGCTTTTTCACCCATTACAGAGGCGCTGTAGCCCGCAGCCGAAACAGCCGACACAACAGATTCAACGACCTGCTCATCCTTCGCCTGTACAAGCATTGTTCCCGATAACAGATTCACCTGCGCATCAGAAACCCCATCTATAGCTTTCGTGACCTTTTCTACCCGGGCAGAGCAGGCCGCACAGCTCATACCCTGTACGGAAAACTTGATGTCCATAGCAATCGTTCCCTCCTTCGCACCATATTGACGAATTTATGTTTTTATGATATTATTTTATCATCTCAAACAAAAAATGCAAGAAAATAAATTACTTCATAACAGACAATAAAGGAGTAAATAATGAAATTTAAAGTGTTATCTGACAGTACTTGTGACTTATCCGAGGAATTGGTTCGCAAGTACGATATTGGCATCATCCCACTGACCGTCATTAAGGATAATCAGGCATACTCTGATGCCGTCAATATTACCCCCGCTGAGATCTTTGCGCACGTTGCTGCCGGAGGCGACCTTTGCACCACCGCCGCTTTGAACGTTGACGAGTATATTCAGGCCTTCAGTAAATACGCAAAGGATTACGACGGTGTGCTGCACATCAATATCAGCTCTCAGTTTTCCAGTTCTTACCAAAACGCCTGCCTTGCAGCAGAAGAATTTGATAATGTTCGCGCTGTTGACTCCAGGAATCTTTCCACAGGTCAGGGATTGGTTGTTTTGGAAGCCTGCCGACTGGCTGAAACCTGCACCTCTTTGGAAGAATTGCAGCAGAAGGTACAAGGCTTTACCGATAAGGTAGAAGCAAGCTTTGTACTGGATAAGCTGCAGTATATGGTCAAGGGCGGCCGCTGTTCCTCTGCCGCCGCACTGGGTGCAAACCTGCTGAATCTGAAGCCCTGCATTGAGGTCAAAGACGGCAAGATGTCCGTTGTCAAAAAATATCGTGGCAACTACGCAAAATGTCTTGCATCGTATGTAAAGGACCGTTTAAGCGAACGGGATGATTTGGATTATAAAACCCTCTTCATCACTCATACTCCTGTTACAGATGAATGTATGGAGGCTGTACAGGAAGCGGTAAAGACCTACGGAAGCCAATTTGAAAACATCTACAATACCGATGCAGGATGCACCGTTTCCTGTCACTGCGGCCCCGGCACTTTGGGTGTTCTCTTCGTTCGCAAATAATGCTTGGGCGGCAAAGGGCAACACCGCATAGTGAAGTGTTGGTTTTGAACGGCCCATTTTCCGTTTAACTTCATAAAAATCACCGAAATACGTTCGTATTCCGGTGATTTTATTATTTGTTAACCAAAAAAGTTTCCACTTCAAAACTGCGTAGCACCTGAAAAAGGCCGATATTTCTGCCAGGCAAGGAAAAACCGCAGAAATAATTTATGTATTCCCAGCTTTTATTGCTGAATCGCAGGAATAGACACCATTTTCAGGCACCACTTCCCTATGAGGCGCCCTCCAACTGCCGCCCACATTTTTTCTAAATAAATCTTGTATTTTACAGGGATTGTGCTATACTTGAGAAGCCAAGAATATAAAGAGGTTTTTCTATGGATTACAGTCGCTTATTGGATGTTACAACCGAATTGGGCTACCTGCTGGCAATGAGCGGTGCTGAGACCTACCGTGTGGAAGAAACAGTCACCCGCATTTTTGCCGCTTACGGCATCACCGCAGAAGTATTTGCCATCCCCAACTGCCTGCATGTCAGTTTGGAAACCGAAAATCAACAGCCCTTAACCAGGATGCGCCGCATTGGTCATCACGGCACAGATTTGGATTCTGTAGAGCGCTATAATAATGTCAGCCGTCGCATCTGTGCTGAAAAGCCCGACCCGGCAGAGGCTCTTCAATGGGTTCAGGAAGCGCAGAAATCTGTGCAGAAATACTCCCTATGGATGTCCGTCCTGGGCAGTGTGATCGGTGCTTCCGGTTTTATTTTGGTTTACGGCGGAGGCATTACCGACACCTTCGGTGCCATGCTTTGCGGACTCTTTGCCGGTATCCTTTCCTACCTACTTACGAAATGGAAGGTAAATGCCCTTTTTAACACAATGGCCTGCGCCTTCATCATTGGCGTTACCGCCTATCTCTACGGCATCGCCGGCTTATCTGTTAACGTGGACGGAATAATGATCTCTTCCCTGATGCTTCTTGTTCCAGGACTGCTTTTCACCAACGCCATGCGCGATATCATTTACGGTGATACCAACTCCGGTATCAATCGCATTGTGCAGGTGCTCCTTGTAGGCGTCGCGATCGCCCTTGGCACCGGTGCTGCTATGAAAATACTGACACCGTTGGGGCTCAAGCAAATCGTCTCTGTTCAGGTCAGCCACGGTATTATGTTGGAAAGCCTCACATCCTTTATAGCATGTATCGGTTTTTCCATTGTGTTCAACATTCACAGGCGGGGTATTTTACTTTGTGCCTTGGGCGGCAGCTTGACCTGGCTGCTGTATCGCCTGCTTGGTCAGTGGAATATGAACAGCATCGAGTGCTATTTTATAGCGACCTTATTTGCGGCAAGCTACTCCGAAATTATGGCACGGATCAGGAAACAGCCCGCAATTTCCTATTTAGTTGTTTCCATTATCCCCTTGCTTCCCGGTGCCGGCGTTTACCGCGCCACCTTCAGTGTTATGAGCGGCGACACAGCCGGTTTTGTCTCCAGTGGTAAGCAAACCATCGCCATCGCCGGCGCAATCGCTGTAGGCATTTTGATCATCTCCACCGTTGCACGGGTGTGGAGTGTTTATCAACAACAAAAAGCGGGCAGATGATCTGCCCGCTACTTATTTATAAACCAATCCTCCACAATGTCGCTGTGGGTGATAACAATATCTATATTTTTCAGCTCTTCCTTGGAGAAAAAACGCATATCCGCTGACTCATCGCTGATTATGATGGCAGGCTCTTCGTTAAGCTCGAGGCCAAAAACCACCACGACCATTCTCCAAATACTGCCGTCCCGATAGGCAGCAATTCGTCCGGACTCCCCATATACCCCTAATTTTTTTAGCTGTTCTGGGGAAACACGAAGCCCCAGTTCCTCATAGATTTCCCGGGTAATGGCCTGAAGCGTTGTCTCCTGTCTCTTTACACCGCCGCCAACCAAGCCCCACAGGTCACAGTCTCTGCGCTTTTCCAGCAGAATTTTACCCTTACAGGTAATGATTGCATTCGCCCCAAGATGGGCGCCCTGGGTTGTTTTCGGTGGATTGGGATGCCCTCTGTAAAATGTAACGATCGACATAAACCCGCCTCCTTTTCGTTATAATTATTATATTTCATCTACAAGTTTTATGCAAGAAAAAGCATTGTTTTATCCCATCATTTTTGTTATAATAAGGCAAAAGGTCGGTGAAAATATGTTAAAGTACAAATGCTTGGTATTAGACCACGATGATACGGTCGTACAAAGCGAAGACACGATCAACTACCCCTTCTTCTGCTATATATTGGACAAATTCCGTCCGGGCGAAAAAATCACACCGGAACAGTACGCCTACGGCTGTTACCACACAGGCTTTTCTCAGATGTGTACCGAAAAATACGGGTTTACAGAGCAGGAGCAAGAGGAAGAATATTTGGGGTGGAAGGAATACATCCGCACCCATATTCCCGCCCCTTACGAGGGTATAGAGCGCATTATACGCCGTCAAAAAGAGCTGGGTGGTATTTTATGCGTGGTTTCCCATTCCTCAGAGGAAAACATCAGGCGGGATTATGCGGCACATTTTAACCTGCTCCCCGACGAGATCTTCGGATGGGACTATCCTGCCCATCAGCGAAAACCCAGTCCCTACCCTATTGAACAGATCTTGAAAAAGTATGATCTAAAAAAAGAAGACATCCTTATTGTGGATGATATGAAGCCTGCCTGGGAGATGGCCCGAAAGGTAAACGTACCCATCGCATTTGCCGGCTGGGGACGGCTGCATTATCCCGCTATTATAGAAGAAATGAGCAGGCTTTGCGACTTTCGTTTTTTATCTGTGGAAGCTCTGTACGCATTCTTATTCGAAGCACATTAACGGCTTGACAGATATGCTATAATAATTATCGAAAATGGAGGTGATTCATCTGGAAAAGCAAGGCGTAAAGGTTATGGCCCGCAATCAGGAAGCTTATCACGAATATTTTGTTGAAGAAGAAATGGAAGCAGGGATCGAGCTTTGCGGTACAGAGGTCAAATCCATTCGTCAGGGCACCCTGAACCTAAAGGATGCCTGGTGCGGCATTAAGGACGGACAGCTTCTGCTGAATCAGATGCACATCTCCCCCTACGACCACGGAAACCGATTTAACGTGGATTCCCGCAGACCTCGCAGACTGCTGATGCATAAGCGGGAAATTATGCGCCTGCTGGGAAAGGTAAAGCAAGATGGATACTCACTGATTCCTTTGAGTGTTTATTTTAAAGGCAGTCGTGTTAAAATCAAGGTGGGGCTGTGTAAGGGTAAAAAGCTGTACGACAAAAGACAATCTGCGGCCGAACGAGATGCAAAACGTCAGATCGACCGCGCAATGAAGGAGCGATATTAAAATGAATCCAACTTTTAAAATTACCATGGAAAACGGCGGCGTTATCGAAGGTGAGCTTTATCCCGAAATTGCGCCTCAGAGTGTATACAATTTCATTGATTTGGCCAATCACAACTTCTATGACGGCCTGATCTTCCACCGCGTTATTCCCGGTTTTATGATTCAGGGCGGTTGTCCTGACGGCACCGGAATGGGTGGCCCCGGATATTGCATCAAGGGCGAATTTTTCTTCAACGGCATTAAAAACGATCTGCGTCATAAACGCGGCGTGCTGTCAATGGCCCGTTCCTCCAGCCCCAATTCTGCAGGCAGTCAGTTCTTTATTATGCACCAGGATGCAAAGCATTTAGACGGTCAATATGCGGCGTTCGGTAAGGTAACCTCCGGTATGGAAGTAGTGGACGCCATTGCCGCCACCAAATGCGGTGCAGGTGACCGCCCCGTAGCAGAGCAAAAAATCGCATCTATTACGGTAGATACCCACGGTGAAACATATCCTGAGCCCAAGAAGCTCGCCGATCCCTACGGAAGATTCTAATATTTTATTGGGGCAGATTTCTGCCCCACCTCACGGGGCCGTACCGGTTTCGACGGGGGTAGTGAGGCTGGAATAGCGGGTTGTGGCGCCTGACCACAATAAAACGGGTACTTTTTAAATTTAACTGACAACTCTAACGTTGCCCTGGCTGCCTAATTAGGCGCCCATCCTCCCCGGAAGGTCCACGAGCCGGGCTAGGGTGTGATCTGAGTGGAGAACGTGCGTGTGCAAAGCTTTGAGCGCACCACGCATCATGAAGCTACCAAGCTCCGTAGGGTGTTTGTTCCCGCCGGAGTAAGGGAATATAAATAACAAACTGCACCCGGAGAAGTTCCTTCCAAGTTGCTTTCGGACAGGGGTTCAACTCCCCTCGGCTCCACCAAAAAGAAACGACAATTTTCGACAGAAGATTGTCGTTTCTTTTTGTTCTTTTCACTTTTCTCTTTTCATTCTTCTCTCTTCTCTCAAATTGTCGTTTCCAGAGAAAAGATAAGAGAGAAGAGATAAAAGAAAAGGTAGCTTTGCTTCGCAAAGAATTGAATTAAGTCGTACAATATGGTATAATGCATTCAGAGGTGATGATGAATGAATAGTCCATTGCTCGATAAATCTCTTGACTTTGCAACACAGATTGTATTGTTTTATGAAGAGTTTTCCAAAACAAAAAAAGATACCACTATCGCCAAACAATTGCTTCGTTCCGCGACAAGTGTAGGTGCAAATATAAACGAAGCCATATACGGTAAAAGTAAAGCTGATTTTATATCAAAACTACATATTTC
>JAGASJ010000076.1 GCA_017621795.1 Oscillospiraceae bacterium
AGTTTGTAAAGATATTCCACATAATCCGCCGCCACATAATCATCACTATCCACAAACGTGACATACTCCCCCTTCATAACGTTCAACGCCACATTGCGGGCATCACTAAGCCCACCGTTCTCTTTATGAATCACCTTGACACGACTGTCCACGGCAGCATATCCGTCACAAATCTCACCACAGCGGTCCGGACTGCCGTCATCCACCAGAAGTATTTCAAGATTACGATATGTCTGGTTCAGAACACTCTCAACGCACCTCGGCAAATACTCCTCCACATTATAGCAAGGAACGATCACTGATATCAAAGGTTGTGTCATACTATTTCCGTCCTTTTGCATCATCATTTTTCATGATTTGAATCCTTTCCCCCTTTCTTTATCCCGAACATATCCATAAACTTCCGAATATGCTGACGGATATTGTTCACGCTGCTTCCCTTGGTAAAATGAACAAATGCCAGCAGCGCCTCTATGAAGTGAGCCTTGACAACAATGCCACCATTCATGATGGTATGCTCCATCATTTCACCCACCACCAAGTTGGCCAGATCGGAGGCATCCTTGCAGGCACCGACACGGATAATAAAGGCATTCAGCGAAACATCATCCGTATAATAAATACGAAGTTCGCCCTCGGCCAGCTTCAAATCATCAGCCTTCTGGTCAGAAGACTTCGTTTCGACCGGAACCGGCTCTCTTTTTTTTACACTTTCCATTCCGTGCTCCTTCATTGCATCCATTTCGGAACGATCTACATAAAAGTTCTGAACTACCTTCGTAACGTTAGGCATAATCTGGTTGTTACCTCCCGTGATATAAAATACACAGGCATTTTCTTCTTTCTTTTTTTCCATAATTTCTGAATTAAACAATTCTTTTCCACACAATAACAGCTCATTTCTGAACGCTATTGGAGGCATGACGCGCAAAGCGTAACTTCGCTGTCAATATTACTTATATACCTATTAAAAAATTAAACAAAGTATGAGACAAAGCATCGTCACTTTTTTCAACGCTCCCATCACCAACAAGGTGCCGGACAGCGTATGCAGCCTTCAGGCTCTTCATGACTATATTGTAAACAACACCCCGCTGGCGGAGAAAACCGGCCGGGTGCGCACCGCACTGACCGACCCGAAACAGTTCCGCCAACTGAAACAGCAGCTGCTGCCGTACGTCACTCCGGCAGGAATCTTTACTTACTGCCGCGAACAGAGTCTGCTCATCCCCAGCGGAGACTTCGTGATTGACCTGGACCATCTGGCATCCGCCGATGAAGCCCGGGAATTGCGCGACCGGCTGTTCGACGACGATTTCCTCCTGCCCGACCTGGCTTTCGTATCGCCCAGCGGAACGGGGGTGAAACTGTTCGTCCCCTACCGCCTGTACACCGACAAAACAGTAAAAGAATCCTTCCGCATGGCCATGCAAAACGCATGGGAATACCTGCACTGCAAGTACGAACTGCAAATAGACAAGTCGAACGCCGACCTGTGCCGCGCATGCTTCATCTGCCACGATGAAGAAGCGAAACTGAGAGAAAAATAATTTTAGCGGTTGGTGATTAGTGGGCTGCGCGTGGAGGTCCGCATAGCATTAATCACGAACCATTAACTACTAATTTATCACTAATTAATCACTAAAAACATGAACAATCCGATTCAAAGTCTGGAACAACTCGTTGACGCCATCGAGCGTGCGGGAGCGAACATCGCCCCCTCGTATCAAGAATACATGCCCCTGGCCTTTGCCATAGCCAATGACTGCGGCGAGGCCGGAAGAGCGTATTTCCATCGCATCTGCCGCCTGTCCGGAAAGTACCGTCACGAAGATGCCGAAAAAATGTACACCAACGCCATCGGAAACGGGCACGGCAAGAACACCCTCGGCACCGTGTGGCACCTGGCCGAAATGGCGGGAGTGGACGTGAAGAAACTTTCTTTCACCCCTTCCCCCCTTTCACACGTACACGATACTTATAATGCACCGGGAAAGACGGCCGTACAACAGCCAGTGAATGCATCCGTACAACAACCCGGGAATACTGCCGGCATCGGAACTCCGGAACACTTGTCCGGAGAAGGACAGGAAGAGCAGACACTGCCCCCTCCCTTCCCCGAATACCGGTGGCCCCGCTTCCTGCAACAAGCCGTGGACTGCGGCGAGTCCAAAGCCCAACGGGACATCCTGCTGCTGGGAGCCATCACCGTGCTGGGTGCCACGCTCAACAAACTGGTCTGTTTCAACTATGGCCACAAGGACCATTACCCGTGTCTGCAAACTTTCATCCTGGCTCTCCCCGCCTCGGGCAAGGGAGCTTTGGCATGGGTACGCCAGCTGGCCGAGCCGATCCATCAGGAGATGCTCTCCGCCTATCAGCAAAAGATGAAAGACTATCATGTGGAAAAAACCAAATGGGACTATATGGGCAAGGAACGGACCAAACATACCGAACCCGAAATGCCACGGATGAAACTTTTCTTCATAGCCGGTGACAACTCCGGCACAGGCATACAGGAGAACCTGATGGACAACAACGGCGCAGGCATGATTTGCGAAAGCGAGGCCGACACGGTAAGCACCGCCATCGGCACCGACTACGGCCACTGGAGCCATACCCTCCGAAATGCGTTCGACCACGACCGTCTGGCCTACAACCGCCGCACCAACCATGAGTACCGCGAATGCGGACGGTTGCTGCTCAGCCTCCTGCTCAGCGGCACCCCCGAGGATTTCGAAGCCGTGATGAATCTGGTGGAGCCGCTCTACCGCCACTCCTGCCATGTGCTGATGTACCTTCCCGCCGCCGGAGTGCCCGGCCACAAGGCCTCGCCCCAGGAAATCTTCCTGTCCTCCCTCCC
>JAGASJ010000005.1 GCA_017621795.1 Oscillospiraceae bacterium
AAGGCTTGCTTCGCAAGATATTTTGACTTACTGCGCAACGCGCCCCGCTCGAGTATCTATATACACATCGGGGTCGCGTTGCTTGTCTTTGGCGCTTCTTTGACCTCTGCAGCCTGTCAAAAAATACTTTTTTGACAGGCTAAAAAAAGGCGTGTTGCAGAAGCAACACACCTTTTTTATACGCACAGGGCCTCTTCTTCCTTTTTCCAAGTAAGTTGCTTCGGATAGAAAAAGCGCAATTTTTCATTCGCTACGGTAATTTCGATCTCCTGCCCCATACGCAGCTCTCCATCCAGGTTGATGCCGGTGGGCTTGTCACAAATAATGCGGATCCGATCTGTGGAGAAATGGCGCACCACCTTATCAAGCTGCTTATAGCGGCCGTTTTTATACTTGCCGATCACACCGGCCACCTGCAGGCGGCTGATTCTCTTGACCAGCAAGACCTCCAGCTTCCCGTCGGTGGGGTCTGCCTCCGGTACAGGGCAAAAGCCACCGCCGTAAAAACGTCCGTTGCAGGCGCAGATCAAGGTCTGCTTTCCGTCGATCTGTTCTCCGTCGATCTCCACCACATAATGCTCCGAAACGCCCTTTACGACGTTCACCAGAGCAGAAACCGCATAGGCACGGAAACCGCTGAGCAACGGCAACCGCTTGTAGCGGGCCACATCGTGCCCAATACGGGCATCCAGGCCTACCGAGCAGATATTCAGGCTCACATCGTCATTACAGCGAATGAGATCAAATTCCGTCTCGGTGCAATCCAGCAGTTGCTCCAAATCCCGAAACGGGGCGGTATCGTTAAAGATCTTCACAAAGTCGTTGCCGCTACCACCCACATACATGGTCACCGCCACATTGGGATAGCCTACCACACCGGCCACCACTTCGTTTAAGGTGCCGTCACCGCCGCAGGCGTAGATGCGGTATTCTTCCCCGGTCTGCGCCGCCTTGCGGGCCAGCTCTGTACAGTGACCGGGGGCCTGAGATACGGCGATCTCGTATGGAAGTCCGCGGCTCTCACATACACGACGGATCTCCCCCTCGTACCGCGCAGTACGGTCTTTGCTTCCTGCCGCAGGATTGATAATAAACAGGTGCTTCATCTTGGACCCTTCTTTTTCTGTCGTTCCTAAAGTTTTACCTTATTTCTTGCGGTTTTTGTCGGTATACATATAGTAGTCACACTTGATCATACCGTTATAAAGCTTACGTTTTTTGTCGGCGCGTCGTCCGTAGAAATGCTCAAACTCCGGCTCGGAGGTAATGATGTACTTTTTCCAGCCGTTGGCAAATTTCAGGTGACGGCCCAACGCTGCATACAGTCTTTGGGCACTTTGCTGCTCCATCATCCGCTGACCATAGGGCGGATTGCAGACGATGATGCCCTCCTGGGCAGGCAGATCCATCTTTGTGGCGTCCCCGTCCTTAAAGGTGATGCAATCGGCGACCCCTGCCTTTTTGGCATTGGCCATCGCCAGAGAAACGCACTTGGGATCATTGTCCGACGCCAGGATCTTATACTGCCCGTGGTATTCCCGTTCCTTGGCCTGCAGGCGTACCCGCTCCCAGGTGGCGTTATCCGACCAACAATACTGCTGTGCCACAAAGCTGCGATATAAGCCGGGAGCGCGGTTTTTTGCGATCAGCGCCGCCTCAATGGGGATGGTGCCGGAGCCGCAGAAGGGATCCCAAAAAAAGTCCCTGCCCCGATATTGCGTCAAAAGCACCATTGCCGCCGCCAAAGTCTCCCGAAGGGGGGCATCGTTGCCCACGGCGCGGTAGCCCCGCTTGTGCAGGCCCTGACCGGTGGTATCCAAATACAGGGTCACCCGATCCTGCATTACAGAAAACTGCAGCTGATATTTAATGCCCGTTTCCGGCATCCAGCTCAGATTGTACTTCTCGCCTAAGCGGCGGGATGCGGCCTTTTTGATGATCGCCTGACAGTCGGGGACACTCATCAATCGGCTGTTCAAGCAGTAGCCTTTTACAGGAAATTGCCCGTTGGCGGGAATATACTCCTCCAGTGCCGTCTTATACACGCCCTGAAACAGCTCCTCAAAGCTCTCTGCCTGAAACTCCGACAATACCAGCAAAACACGCTCACCGGTACGCAGGCACACATTGGCCTTCGCCATTTCCTCCAGGCCGCCGGTAAACAGCACCCGCCCGTTTTCTGCCTGCACATTGGGAATATTCAAATGCTTCAGCTCCTGGGCACAAATGCCCTCTAAGCCAAACAGACAGGGGACGGAAAACTTCATTTCTTTCATAGCTTCACCTGATGATTTTTTTGGATTTAATATAACGTTCTTCCTCGGAGAACACACAGCCGCAGTATTTCTGCATATAAAAGCCCAGCTCCCGAGCCTTCTCCTGCCCGGCACGGAAATACGGTCGGAAGTCCCGGAACAAAAAGTCTACCCCGTACGCCGCCGCCGCCCGTTCCGCGGTTTCCCGCATCAGGTCAAAGTTTTGGTAGGGGCTGATAAACAGGCTGGAGGTAAAGCTGTCGAAGCCTCCTTCTTTGGCGGTACGTGCCGCTTCAAAAAGACGCATCTCATAACATTTGCCGCACCGATTGTCCAGATCCTCTGCCACGTTCCGCACAAAGGGACGAAGGGCGTACTCATTTTGCTCAATGATCGGCAGGTCAATGGTCTGGGCATATTCCCGCAGGCAATCCCGTCTTGCCCGATATTCTGTAAAAGGATGGATATTGGGGTTATACCAATAGCCGGTCACTTCGATGTGATCTCCCCGCAGCACCTCGATACATTGATTGGCACAGGGTGCACAGCAGATATGCAGTAACGTTTTCACCTGCATCACTCCCATAAGCATTTTTTAGCATTATATCATATCCCAGCGTCATTTGACAAGACTACAGTTTTCCCTTGATTTTTTGAACATAGAAAGGTAATATAGCAGTAGACCGAAGGGGGTGCACAGATGGACGAGCAATTTATGCGCGAAGCGCTTTTACTGGCAAGGCAGGCCTACGAAGAAGGAGAAGTACCGGTAGGCTGTGTGGTAGTACGGGGCGACAAGATCGTCGGTCGGGGACGCAACCGCAGAGAGAAGAACCGCAACGCCCTCCATCACGCGGAAATGGAGGCCATCCATGAGGCCTGTACCGCCTTGGGCGGCTGGCGTCTTTGGGATTGCACCCTGTATGTCACATTAGAGCCCTGCCCCATGTGCAGCGGTGCCATTATTAACGCCCGCATTCCCAGGGTCGTATTTGGCGCCAGGGATGAAAAATGCGGGGCTTGCGGCTCTGTGTGTGATTTGACCCAAATGGCCTTTAATCATCATCCCAAAGTGGAAAGCGGTCTGCTGGAAGAGGATTGCGCCGCCCTGCTGACTGCGTTTTTTAAGGACCTGCGGCTTACCCTGCGCAGTCGTCCCAAATGGAAAAAAACGGAATAAACCGCTTTTAGGCGGATTCAGAGCAATAAACGGACAGAGAAATGCTTCTCTGTCCGTTTTTTATAGAAATGGAGGTCCACTGTGGATAAGAAAACCGTACGGTTTTGCGCGATCGTTATTTTATTTGCCATTGGCTTTCGGCTGTATGTCGGGGGCTTTTTTCACCAATGTCTTGACATTCTTGCAGGACCAAAGGTCCGTGCCTTTCTGCTCTACGCGGGAACAGGGATGGTCTATGTGCCGCCGGAGGAAACCACTATGCCGGAGGAAACCGTGCCGGAAGCTACACAACCACTGCCCACCTTCTCCCCCGATGACGCGGCACTGCTGCACATCACCAATTATCCAGAGTACACTCTGGATGTGCCTGCAATGCTGACTGCGCCCCTCTCCTGGGACTTGACCACGGAAGCACCTGCCGTGCTGATCGTGCACACCCACGCCTGCGAAAGCTATGAGGGCACTGCTGACTACCGCACCACAGACAAAACGGAAAATATGGTTTCGGTGGGAGAGGAATTGGCGAAATCCCTGAGAAACAAGGGCATCGCTGTTTTGCACGACACCACACTGCACGATGACCCCTATTATGACGGCGCTTATTTTCGCTGTCGGGACACCGTCGAGCAATACCTGCAGCAATACCCATCCATTCAAATGGTGATCGACTTACATCGGGACGCCTATACAGACAGCAGTGGCAACCAGGCCAGCGGTGCGATCACCGTTGGCGGCGTCACCACTTCCCGTTTGATGTTTTTGGTGGGTACGGATGCGGATGGCTGGATCCATCCGGGCTGGTCGGAGAATTTGAGCACAGCTCTGAAGCTGCAGACGGTTTTGGAGAAGAAATATCCCGGCTTATGCCGCCCCATTTGTATGCGTTCCAGCGCTTTTAATCAGGATCTGTCCCCGGGAATGCTGCTGATCGAAGTGGGCACGGCGGGTGATCAAAAAGAACAAGCTCTGCAGGCTGTGGAATTTTTATCAGAGGGCATTGCGGCTCTGTCCCGTGGCAGTAATTAAGAGCAGGTGCAACATTTTGCACCTGCTCCCGTATTATAATGTTGCCGCCATAACCGCCTTAATGGTGTGCATTCTGTTTTCAGCTTCTCTGAACACGATGGACTGACTGCTTTCAAATACCTCGTCCGTAACCTCCATTGCGGTAATGTGGAATTTTTCGCCGATTTCCTTGCCGATGGTGGTTTTCAGATCGTGGAATGCCGGCAGGCAGTGCATAAACACCGTTTCCGCTTTGCCGGTGGCTTGCATCAGCGCCGTATTGACCTGATAGGGGGACAATTCCGCAATGCGCTCCTGCCAAACCTCCGCCGGCTCACCCATAGAGACCCAAACATCGGTATAGATCACATCCGCACCCTTGACCGCCGTCACGGGGTCGGTCTCAAAACGCAAAACCGCACCGCTTTGCCGGGCGATCTCCTCGCACTGCTCGATCAGAGCCTGATTGGGGAAATATTTTTTCGGGCAGCAGGCTGTAAAGTTCAGTCCCAGCTTGGCACAGCCCACCATCAAGGAGTTGCCCATATTATACCGGGCATCGCCCATATAAACAAAATTGATCCCCTTTAAACGGCCAAACTGCTCCCGAATGGTCAGCATATCCGCCAGGATCTGGGTGGGATGGAACTCATTTGTCAGACCGTTCCACACAGGGACAGAGGCGTATTTTGCCAGCTCCTCCACGATCTCCTGCCCATAGCCCCGGTACTCTATGCCGTCGTAAAGCGACGCCAATACCCGCGCCGTATCCGCGATGGATTCCTTCTTTCCGATTTGAGAGCCGGTAGGCTCCAAATAGGTCACACCCATCCCCAAATCGTAGGCCGCTACCTCAAAGGAGCAGCGGGTGCGGGTGCTGGTTTTTTCAAAAATCAAAGCGATATTTTTTCCTGCGCAAAGCTTGTGGGGGATGCCTGCTTTTTTCTTTTCCTTTAATTCTGCCGCCAAGTCGATCAGCTGCAGGATTTCTTCCTGTGTAAAATCCAGCAGCTTTAAAAAGTCTCTACCCTTCATATTCTACCTCACAGCACCTTGGATAAAAAGGATTTCAAACGCTCACATTGGGGATTGCCAAACACTTCTTCCGGTGTTCCCTCCTCCATGATCACGCCTTCATCCATAAACATCACCCGGTTGGATACCTCCCGGGCAAAGCCCATTTCGTGGGTCACCACCACCATGGTCATACCGGCTTTGGCCAGCTCCTTCATTACGTCCAAGACCTCGCCCACCATTTCCGGGTCCAATGCCGAGGTGGGTTCATCAAAAAGCATTACATCCGGTTCCATACACAGAGCGCGCACAATGGCCACTCTCTGCTTCTGACCGCCGGACAGCTGCTCCGGATAGGCCTCTGCCCGATCGTCCAGTCCTACCCGCTTGAGAAGCTCCATCGCCTTGGCGATTGCCTCCTCTTTGGGAATCTTCTTCACCATCACAGGGGCAGCAATGAGATTTTCCAGCACCGTCATGTGGGGAAACAGATGGAACTGCTGGAACACCATGCCCATTTTTTGCCGATGCAGGTTTAGATTTGTCTTTTTATCCGTCAAGTCGTTTCCCGCGAAAATGATCTGACCGGAGGTGGGCTTTTCCAGTAAATTCAGGCACCGCAGGAAGGTGGATTTACCGGAGCCGGAGGGTCCGATCACGCAGACCACGTCACTGGGATGGATGGTCGTGGAGATCCCCTTCAGGACTTCCAGGTCTTCAAAATTCTTATACAGATTTTTTACTTCGATCATTCTTTCTCATCCTTCTTTCCAGCTTGCCCATCAATTTGGTCAGTATGATCACCAGCACCAAATACACCAGTGCCACTGCGATCAGCGGGTTAAACGCATCGTATGTGTTGTTCCGAATCAGATTGCCGGCGCGGGTCAGATCCTCTACCGCCACATAACCGGCAACGGCAGTTTCCTTCAGAAGCGCAATCATTTCGTTGCCGATGGCAGGCAGAATATTCTTGATGGCCTGAGGGAATATCACCTTTCGGGTGGCCTGCAGCTTGGTCATACCCAGGCTTCGTCCCGCTTCCATCTGCCCCGGATCTACGGAGTTGATGCCGCCGCGGATCAGCTCTGCCATATAGGCCGCCGAGTTGATGCCGAAGGTGATCGTCGCAACCACCACGCCGTTATCATAGCTGGCAAAGACGATAAAATAGAAAATAATCAGCAATACCACCACCGGGATACCCCGCACGGTGGTGACGTAAATATCGCATAGCTTGCCCAAAAACCGCAGAGCTCTGCGGTCTTCGGAAAAATATTTTGTAACTGCAATGATCGTACCCAGCACCACACCGATGAGCAGTGCACCAAGGGTGATGATCAGTGTGTTGCCCAGGCCCCGAACCAGCCACATATACCGTTCATCTTCGATGAACGTGTTATAAAGCTGCTGCCCCCAGTCCTCAAAGAACTGGGAACAGCTTTGAAAAAATTCCTTCATTATTACTCCTTGTCATTATCCCTTGGGGGATACGAAAGGCACTTCATACTTCTCGAACAGCGCTTCAATAGTGCCGTCTGCCAGCCACTTGTCCAGCATCTTGTCGATCTCGGCGACCAAAGAGTCACTGCCCTTGGCAAAGGCGAAGCCGTAGGGCTCAGAGGTCATTGCCTCATCCAGCACCTTGGTAGCGCCGTCGGTCTGTGCAGACAGGTCCAAAGCAACCTCATTATCCACGACCCAAGCATCTACCTTGCCGGACAGCAGTGCGCTGCAGGCGTCGTTATTGGCCTGGAAGGCGCTGACCTGATAGCCGTTTTCCATACAATACTCTTCTGCGGTGGTACCGGTCTGGACAGAAACCTTCTTGCCCTCCAAATCGGCCTTGCAGGTAATATCGCTGTCGCTCTTTACCACGATGGCCTGAGAAGCCAGGAAGTAGGGCTGGGTAAAATCAGCGTTCTTCTGCCGCTTTGCGTTGATGGTGATGCCGGACATACCCACATCGTACTTGCCGGCCTGTACACCGGGAAGCACAGAGTCAAAGTCCATCTGCTTGATCTCCAGCGTCACGCCCAGCTCGTCTGCCACCATTTGCATGATCTCAACTTCGATACCCACGACCTGGTCACCATCCAGGTATTCAAAGGGCGGGAAGTCGGGGCTTGTAGCCACTACCAATTTGCCGGCCTTCTGAACATCCTCCAGGCTCTTACCCTTGCTGCCGCAAGCAGCCAGGCACAGACAAAGCATCAAAACCAATAATAAACTCATCCATCTTTTCATTGTAGTACGCTCCTTTTAATTTAAAATAATGGTTTGAAATAATTTTAGTGCTGTTTTTGTCACAGCATTGTTCCATTGATACTGCGGGGTATGCAGGGGATTTGCCTGCTCGCCGCTTCCGATGCCGATATAGCAGGTACGGACGTAACTGCAAAACCGACCGAAATCATCGGAGGAACGGAACGGCTCGGAAAGGGTTACTGCCGTAAGCCCCGCTTTTTGGATCGCCGTCTCACACCGCCGAAATATTTTCGGGTCATTGACCGTTGCGTAAAATACGTCGTGGGTCTCATGGGTGAGGGCCACCCCGTATTGCTCCGCCAGCTCGGTGGCGTAATTTAAAAGCTTTTGTTCCAGCTTTTCCAGGTCGGAATTGTACCAGCTGCGCAGTGTCAGACCGATCTCTCCACTGCCTGCCGCTACGCCAAAGGTATGACTGCCGGCGTTCATATAAATGGGTGTGGCCAATACCATTCCCTTAAAATCAGAGGCATCGGTCAGTTCCTGCCACTTGCTGAAAAATTCCGACATGGGGAAAATGGGGTTGTTGCCCGCATTGGGGTCTGCGGCGTGGCTCTGTTTGCCGGAAAACCGCAGTGTTAAGCCTCGGGAGGCACAGGCAACGGTATGGGGCAGCAGAAGAATGGTACCCTCCGGGTATCCGGGAGTGTTGTGGAAGCCAAACAGGGCATCCACATTTTCCTCCTGAAACAGCTCCGCACAGGCCTTTGCGCCTTCACCGGTTTCCTCCGCATGCTGAAATACGAAATACACATTTTTTCCCAATGTTTTTTCCGCAGTCCACGCAGCCAGCGCAGCTACAACGGCGCAATGCCCATCGTGACCGCAGCCGTGATAGATCTGCCCGTTTTCGTCCGCTATGGCGTCCATTTCCGCCCGAAAGCCCACCGAGGGAACTGTGCTCCCCTCTCTGTGGACCGCGTAAAACCATTTGCCCTTGTCCACCACCGTCAGGCCTTGGACGCCGTTTAAAAATTCCATCAGCACAGCCTTTGTTTTCTGCTCCTGTCCGGATGCCTCCGGCAGATTATGCAGTGCTTTTTGCAGGAAGGCCGCCTGATCATAAGCATCCATCATTTTGATCCCTCCAGCCATTCCCTCAGAAACTGAATTTGCGCCGCCACCGAATGGGGAGATGTTCCCCCATCGGATATACGCTTAGCAACGCAGGTCTCCAAAGAGATTTCGTTATACACATCCTCGCCGAAGGCCGGATGCTGCTGTTGTAAATAGGAAAGAGGCAATTCCTCCAAAACCGTTCCGTTTTGGATGCACCACCCAACCAGCTGCCCGGAAATTTTATAGGCAGTACGGAAAGGCACGCCTTTTTTTGTTAAGTAATCCGCCAGATCCGTGGCGTTGATAAAGCCCTTTTGCGCGGCACGGTACATATTTTCCTTTTTGACCTTTACGGTCTGCACCATGGGGGTGAACACATCCAGGCACATCTTCACCGTATCCACCGCGTCAAAAACCGACTCTTTATCCTCCTGCATATCCTTGTTATATGCCAGGGGCAGGCCCTTGAGCATCGTCAGTGTGCCCATCAGATCGCCGTATACTCTGCCGGTTTTGCCCCGCACCAGCTCCGCAATATCCGCATTTTTCTTTTGGGGCATAATGCTGGAGCCGGTGGTAAAGCTGTCATCCAGCTCAATAAACTGAAACTCCCAGCTGCACCACAGGATCAGCTCCTCGCTGAAGCGGGACAGATGCATCATCACAATGGACAGCGCACTGATCAGCTCCACGCAAAAATCCCGATCTGATACCGCGTCAATACTGTTTTGACAGATACCGTCGAAATCAAGCGCCTTGGCGGTTTTATGTCTGTCAGTGGGATAGGTGGTACCTGCCAGGGCGCAGGCACCCAGGGGGGATCGATTCATTCGAATACGGGCATCCTCCAATCTGCCCACATCCCGGGTCAGCATCATAGCGTATGCCAGAATGTGATGGGAGAACAAAATGGGCTGTGCCCGCTGCAGGTGGGTGTAACCGGGCATAATGGCATCGGCATTCTGCTGCGCCAGATCTGCCAGCACCGACACCAGCTTTTTGATCTTCTGCTGAATCTCGGTGATTTGCTCCCGCAGATACATCCGAATATCCACCGCTACCTGATCGTTGCGGCTGCGGGCAGTATGGAGCTTTTTGCCCCCATCGCCGATGCGCTTTGTCAGCTCCGTCTCCACAAACATGTGGATATCTTCCGCAGCGGTGTCGATTGGCAAGCTGCCGCTTTCAATATCCTGCAAAATGGCATCCAGCTCCGCGATGATGGCGTCTGCATCCTGCTCGGCGATGATCCCCTGTGCCGCCAGCATTGCGGCGTGCGCCATAGAGCCGGTAATGTCCTGCTTGTACATACGGCTGTCTATGCGGATGGAGGAATTAAAATCGTCGGCGTGGCTGTCAAGCGCCTTGCTGAACCGCCCTTCCCACAGCTTGCTCATAAAAATCCTTCTTTCTTACAGTTTGCCCTGCTCCATCAGCGCCTGTACCTGCGTGGGCAGACCCCACAGATTGATAAATCCGGTGGCCTGCGACTGGTCGTAGTCGCTTTCGCCGAAGGTGCAGATATCCTCGGAGTACAGGGAGTAGGGGCTCTTGACACCGGCGTTGATCATATTGCCCTTGTACAGCTTCAGCCGAACGGTGCCGGTGACCGTCTTTTGCGTTTCGGTTACGAAGGCCGACAGTGCCTTGCGCAGGGGGGAGAACCACAGGCCGTTATACAGCAGCTCTGCAAAGCAAACACTCAGCTCCTGCTTCTTGTGGGCGGTCATCTTATCCAGGCACAGGGTCTCCAGTACACTGTGGGCCTTGTAGAGGATCGCACCGCCGGGCGTTTCATAAACGCCTCTGCACTTCATACCGACCAAGCGGTTTTCCACGATGTCCAAAAGGCCGATGCCGTTCTTGCCGCCCAGCTCATTCAGCTTCCAAATAATGTCGGTGGCGGTCATCTTCACGCCGTCCAATGCCACAGGCACGCCCTTTTCAAAATCCAATGTAATGTAGGTGGGTACATCGGGGGCATCAATGGGAGAAACGCCCATTTCCAGGAAGCCGGGCTTTTCATACTGGGGCTCATTCCAGGGATCTTCCAGATCCAGGCCTTCGTGGCTCAGGTGCCACATATTCTTATCCTTGGAGTAATTGGTCTCCCGGTTGATCTTCAGGGGCACGTCGTGAGCCTCTGCGTAATCGATCTCTTCCTCTCTGGATTTGATATCCCATTCACGCCAAGGTGCGATAATGGTCATGGTGGGGGCAAAGTGCTTGATCGCCAGCTCAAAACGCACCTGATCGTTGCCCTTGCCGGTACAGCCGTGAACAATGGCGTCTGCGCCCTCTGCCACTGCGATCTCCACCAAGGACTTGGCAATGATGGGACGGGCAAAGGCTGTGCCCATTAAGTACTCCTCGTAAATGGCGCCTGCCTGCATGGAGGGGATGATCACGTCGTTCACCATCTCGTCACACAGGTCTACTGCGTAAAACTTGTCTGCACCGGTCTTGTAGGCCTTCTCTTCCAGGCCCTCCAGCTCGTCCATCTGCCCCACGTTACCGGCAACCGCGATGATGTAGGGATTATTGTAGTTTTCCTTCAGCCAGGGAATAATGATCGAGGTATCCAAGCCGCCGGAATAGGCCAGTACCACTTTCTTAATATCCTTCTTATTCATAACCGTTCCTCCATTTATATTCACTGCAGGTGAATATTTGTTTTCAAGTTGAACACATTATAGCACGCCGTGCATATTTATTCAATAGGATTTTAAAAATTGTTCAATAAATTTCCAACCAAAAGTCATATTCTTATTCAATATTTTTTTGGCAATTATAGCCAATAACAGGGTAATTTGCAGCATTTTTAACGGTTTGCCCGAAAAAGCAGCCCTCTGCCACCCGCCGATGCCCTGTGCATTTCCCCGATTCGTCTTGCATAAAAATATTCATTATATGTGAATATTATTCATTTTTTTCAGAATGTTTATGCAAAAGATTCCGCTGAAAACCAGCGGGCGGATGATATCTGCCCGTAATTATTTTAATCCGTCGGCAGCGCTGCAATGGCTCCCCTTGCAGGGGAGGCGTTGACGGTTTCCGTCATCCCACCACAACTTTCCACTTTCATCTTTCACCTATCCCTTGTCCGCTTTCAGCCGTTAAAAGTGCACCGTGAGAACACACGGTGCACTTTTCTTTACCTTATAATTTTTCCATCGGGGCTGATGGTTACGATGTTGAATAAAATGTCCTTTTTGCTGCGTTCAATGGCATTTTTCACCGCAAAGGCAAGCCCGCCGCAGCAGGGCACGGTCATTCTGGTCAGGGTCACGGACCGAATGTTGTTCATAGAGAGAATCTGAGTCAGCTTCTCGGAATAATCCACACTGTCCAGCTTGGGACAGCCGATCAGCGTTATCCGATTCTTCATAAAATCGTTATGGAAATTCCCGTAGGAATAGGCGGTACAGTCAGCGGCGATCAGCAGATCCGCATTTTCAAAATAAGGGGCGTTGGGCGGAGCCAGCTTGATCTGTATGGGGAAATTCTGAAGCCTGCCGGGCACACTGACCGCAGAAGCAGTCTCTTTTTGCCGGATGCTTTGACAGGCAGAGCCGGGACAGCCGCAGGGCAGCTTTTCCTCCTTTTCCTTCTTCGCCGCCAAAACCGCCGCTTCGTTGTATGCGGGGGCTTCCCGTTCCTCAAAAGAAATGGCGTTCATAGGGCAGGCGGGCAAGCAGTCCCCCAGGCCGTCGCAGTAATCCTCCCTGAGCAGCTTTGCCTTGCCGTCCACAATGCCGATGGCGCCTTCGTGACAGGCATCGGCGCACAAGCCGCAGCCGTTACACTTTTTCTCGTCAATGGTAATGATTCTTCGGATCATCGGGATTCCTCCTTCTTTTTCTTCTGCATAGCGGCAATGGCCATCAGCTTCTCATACATTTCATCACCCACACACTTACGGGCATACTGGCACCACTGGACACAGCTCAGCTCGTCATTGTAGGCGACGAAGCCGCAGTGGTCACAGGCCACCTGGGTGTCAATGGAAAAAAGTTCAATAATATTCCCGCATTGGGGACAGATCCTCTCAGAGATCGTTGGCGTTCTGGGTTTCGCCTGACATCCTTCCATAATCATAGAAGCACCTCCTTTATGACCATTATATCAAATAAAATACCCACCCAATGTTGCAAATGTCACATCGGGTGGGTATCGGCGTTACAAAATGCGAAAGCAGTTTTTGTCGTAGTCGATCAGGCCGTCCTGCCTCATCTTCACAAGCTCCCGGGTCAGGGCACTGCGGTCCACGCACAGGTATTCTGCCAGCTCCACCCGTCCCAGGGGCAGCTGCACATAGCGGCTGTTTTGCTGCTGCGCCTGAATGGAGAGATAGGTCAGCAGCTTCTCCCGAATGGTGCGCTTGGAGACCACTTCCACCTTGCGCATCAGATCCCGGTTTTTATTGGCGATGATGCGCACCATATTTTCCATCAGTCGGTGGTGGAAATGGCAGGCCATGGTACAGCTGTGCATTGCCCGATCAAAAGGCAAAAACAGGATTTTGGCATCCTCCGATACCAGGAAGGTCACAACAGACAGCGGGTCATCCCCGCAGGCGAAGGTCTCGCCAAACAAGCCGTCCTTGCGTATGCGCACCAGCATCGTTCGGTTGCCCCAAATATCCTCTTTGACCATATCCACCGCGCCACACAGCACAATGCCCACGTGGCGGATCTTTTCCGCTTCAAAGGCAATAATGTCCCCCTTTTGGTAAGTACCGATGTGATAGCCGATGCAGCCAAGCACACTTTTTCTGTCCTCTGCCTCAATGCCGTCAAAAAGGGGCGCATTCACCTGATTCAGATCCAGCTCCATCATACCACCTCCATAAAACATTCTACTACATCATGAAGGATGTTGCAACTGTCACATTTTTTAATTTTTGTCCTCTGAAAGGATACGCAAAAAGATGATCGCGGTCAACGCATAAAATGGCACAAAATCTGCGTATTTTGAGCAGATTTTGTGCCATTTTTGTATCTCGGGCGCCCGAGGACGGGCGCCTCTACCGTTCAAAAGGACTGGTTTTGCCTTCGTGTGACGGCATCTCCCCTTTTGTTAGCTCAATCGTTTTGCCGCCATTTTGCGAATATCATCGTTACTGTCAAACTGACATTCGATCAGCATTTTTTTCGTCAGCATACGGTGCTCGAACATATACGCCAACGCAGATTCCCGGCAGGAAGAGCAAGGATTATATTCATACAAAAGCGGCAGCAGATGCTTTGGGCGCGGAATACCACTGCCCTTGCGGAACATCCGGTAAATGTCCATCCCGGCTGTATGAACACCATCCCAATCCTTTTTGGAGATCATTTCCCGTAGGAGTTCCTCCATCCGTTTTCCGTCTTCCGGCATATAGTTTGTTGCAAGCAGCGCAAAATTCTCCGGTGTTCTAATGCCTTTATCCACATTGTTTAAGGCAAATTCCCGAACAGCCGGATGCCGAATATTTTCTAATGCCCGCCACGCCGCGTTTTGCACTTCTGCGCAAAAAGCATTGGCATCTTTGATAATCGGCTGCGGATCATCGGGATACGGGCAGCAGGAAAAGGCCATTAATGCCTCCGCGCGCAATTCCGGTTGTGTCTGCTCTCTGTATGCAAGAGCATACTGTTTCACCGTTTTTTGGTCTGCTTTATTGGCCAGCCAACGGGACAAGCGGATGCCTGTTAAGCCCTCAGGAAGGCTCTTCTTTCGTTGCTTCCAACGTTCCTCTCGTTCTGCAATATCGGCCGATTCTCTTCGAAAGAAGCACGCGATATTTTCATCCTTGCAGGCCGCAGATTCCATAGTCTTGCGGAACTGTCCTCCTTTAGACGCGAAAAACCACGCAAAATCCCCGGCACACATATAGCTTTTTTCTCGATATAGCCTGCCAAAATCTTTAGAGATACATAAAAACGATGTGCGGTCAACTGCCAACGCCAAACCAAGCTGCTCTAAATCCGACAGTTCGTAAAACGTCCTGTTTGGTCTGCGTTTCCGCGCAACCATCCCTGCCAAGATCTCCTGATATTTCTCTTCCACCGCTTTCCGGGCTGATTCATAGCCGTCCATTGCGAAGAACATCAAAAATTCGCTCAAGTGCAGTAAATCCCAGTTTCCATTGGGACGATGCTTCTTCAGAGCCTCTGCAGCAATGCCGATAAACGTTTCCTTGTCAGGATACACATTTGCCATGGCGTAAGTATACCACGATCTTGTTCCCTCGCTTTGGGCATCGTATGCAAAATTTCGTTTGCACGCCCAAATGACCAAATCGCGGTACTTCTCCGGCTCTTGACGAACAGCAATCATACATCTGCCAAGGCCGCGAAGCATCGCTTCTTTGAATTCCTTTTTTGTCATAAAACCTCCGGTAAAATTTTTATTTTGCCGGAACCTCTCCGGCGGTTTCCAAGCTACAGTGTGCAAGCATAGAAAACACCTCCTTTATTGTTATGTAATAATTGTAGCACAAGAAAGGGCACACCGCAACCATTTTGGTTGCGGTGCATTCTAAAATAAAGCAAAAGACCCTATCCAAACTGTAGGGAACGGCCTGTGTGCCGTTCCTTTGTTGCATTTTAAGGAATAGTCCGCGGAATGACACACAGGTCATTCCCTACAGATCCGTTTTGAGGCAATATTTTTAAAAACATAAAAATTTTTTAAAAAAATATGTCACACATCAAAATGGTTGTTACACAAATAGATATAAAACAGAAAAAGGGAGGAAACGGATATGCTGAGGGATTGATGTAATGCGGTTTTAAAAATGATTTACATTTAAATGGCAATGCAGTATAATGAAATAAAGTGAGGTGTTATATGTGAAAAGAATACTTTGCATAATTTGTGTTATAATGATGCTTCTTTTGCTCTGCTCTTGCAATGGTGACAGTTATCAAAAAGCAAATGAATACGAACCCCACAAAACCTCTGCCTCCAAGGATTCCGTCGAAGAGTTTTTATCTGTGCTTGGGCACGTTGAGCCGGGTGGTCTTTTAAGCGGCTGTAAATTTGACGAAGAAACCTGTTACAACGTTACGCCCCCCGAAGTTGCCGCCGAAACCAATATGAAAATTTTTAAATTTTCCGATTCTTGTGCATCATTCGTTATGATCGACAACGAAGTTTATCCTCTTTGTGATTTTTTGGGCGGGTATGGCTTTGTCAATGCGATTCCTTGCGACTTTGATAATGACGGTAATAAAGATTTATTTGTCGCTTCTTCTTGGGGATCCGGTTTACACCGTTCTGAAATTTCTGTGTTCAATTCCGTTACCAAGGAATCCACGATCCTTTACGATACCGCCACCACAGACACACCGAATACAGACTTGATCGTTGCACGGTCTACTGCCAGTATTTTTACTGATGATCCCAATGTTGATGAAATACTATACTATTCCGTATTGTCTGTAAAAATCGATATGGAAAACAACAACCCCGCAACCCTTGCTTATGATGTGCTCGATGTTGAAGGACATATTGAGTACAAGGATAATATCCCAAAATTTATACCCTTTCAGGAATAAACAAAAATGCTTGACCTAATCGGTCAAGCATTTTTTATTAGATTATAGTCGTTATCCAATAAATGAGTCCGTAGAGGGTGCTGGCGGAAATGCCGTAGACGATCACCGGGCCGACGATTTTGAAAATACTGCACCCCAGGCCGGTGATCCAGCTCTCTGCTTGTGTCCAGTTAGGACGCAGTGTTTTTTGTCAAAACCAGTAAAATTTTTTTGAAACAGGTCAAATCAGCATTTTACATACCGTTGGTTTCTGCTGTTGGGCTTATCCGGAATCGTCATACGGATCAGATTCATTTCGATGGCCGGGTGCAGATAATTTCTGCGGAATCCTTCTTTGGACCTGAGCCCAAGCTTTTCCATCAGTAACGATCCGGTGTAAGGCATATCATATTCCATAACATTCAGCAGTCGCTTCACGCATTCAGAAAGCTGCCCGCTGTCGTCGCTGATCTGCGTGGAAACATCGTCCAAAATCTTATTGATCTGAAAGAGCATAAAAGCAACAAAGTCGGTAGATTCGCCGCTTATATGGCACTTGGCAATTACGTTATAGTAGTCTTCCTGAAATTTCTCGATCTGGCTTTCGATGGGGATATACTCAAAGACCGGCTTCCATTTGGAAAGGATAGCCGTATGCCAAAGCCTCGCCATTCTGCCGTTACCGTCGGAGAAGGGGTGAATGAAGACAAACTCATAATGAAACACACTGCCAAGAATCAGCGGATGCACATCTTCTTGTGCGCTCTTCATCCAAGCGAACAGTTCTTCCATTAGCTGCGGGACGAGCTTTGCCGGCGGTGCCATAAAGATACACTGATCGCCGTTAAAGACGCCCTCTTCACCACGGCGAAACTCGCCGGACTCATCCAGCAGGTATTTGGTCATCAAACCGTGGTAATTCTTCAGGTCCTGCAGGTTAAACGGATTGATCTGCGCCAGCTTCTCATAAGCTGCATAGGCATTCTTGACTTTCTGAATCTCCTTCTGCTCACCAAGAACGGTCTTTCCGTTAATGACATCCCGCACCTGTCCCAATGTGAGGGAGTTTGCCTCGATCCGCAAGGAAGAGTAAATGGACTTGATCCGGTTATTCTTCCGCAGGTGGGGCTTCGCCTCCAAATTACCGGTTGCAGTGATTCGTCCCACTTTTTCGGAAACGGAAGACACTAAACTCAGAATTTCATTTGTAAGTGTAAAGGGCGGCTTATAACCTTTCAAGAAAACACCTCCAACAACTTGCGTATTATCTTGCGTACTATCTACCACTATTATACACCATTTGAAGCAGAAATCAATCACTATTATCCCTTAATCATCCAAAAGTACGCGGCTGCTGTCAGATGCATTATCGAAACTCAAAAACAAAAGAACACCTGAAAGAATCGGCAGTAAATCGAATAGGAGCATCTGAATTGGCTGCGACGGTATTGTGGATACGAATATTGCATAAGTGAAGGGCGCTTTATATGTGGGTATCACCATTGCAAGCAAAGAATCCAGAATAACGACGAGGCTTGGAAAAGCAGCAGCCAACCCTAAAAAGAATGCTCCCCTTCTCCACCAACCCCACAAACAGACTTTGTAAAATAGCGCAACAAGTGAAACTGCAAAAACGCCTAATGAAACATTCCCCAAATATGGGATCAATAAGCGAAAAATAAAAAAATGGACTTCCTTTCCTATATATGACATATTGATTTGCGCTTCAAGATATGAATCTAATGTTAAACGCAGTAACAAAACAATAAGTACAAGCGAAAGGCTCGTTATCGCGCAAACAAGATACTTCTTTTGGAAGCGATCATATCGTTTGGTCTTTCTTCCAAAGATCAATTCCTCTGCATCCACATTTAAGACCTTGCTTAACGCAATTATCGTAGCAATGTCCGGCTCTGTACGCCCTCTTTCCCAACAACTGACCGCCTGTCTGGTAACATTTGTACTTTCTGCAAGCTGTTCCTGCGTCATACCGGATTCTTCGCGTAATCGTTTCAAATTCTTTGCAAAGCTCTGCATAGGCATCCCTCCACACAAAGAATAGCACATGGACCTGCAAGATGTAAAGCAACGAAATGTTGCTTTATATTTCAGCGTGTCAAATTATGGTTCTATGACAAGCTGCAAAGAGGCTTGACCAATACGGTCAAGCCTTTTTGCGTTAGAATAAAGTGGTTATCCAATAAATGAGTCCGTAGAGGACGCTGGCGGATATGCCGTAGACGATCACCGGGCCGACGATTTTAAAAATACTGCACCCCAGGCCGGTGATCCAACCCTCTGCTGCTGTCAATATAGGACACACCGTTTTCAAAAATATTTACATTAAATCGGCGGTATGGTATAATGAAATAGTAAATAATATACGAAAGAAGTTTCAATATGACACAGACAACAAAAGAGATTTTTGAAAAATACCAAGTCAGAAAAACGAAGAAACAGAAAACAGCTTTTATTGAATACGTAAAAGAAATCGTAGAGCGCTATGGATACGATTTTAAGGTCGAAAATGGTTCCTTTGGCGCACGAAATATTATTATTGGAAATCCCGACACAGCGAAAGTTCTCTACACTGCCCATTACGATACCTGCACTCGACTTCCTTTCCCAAACTTTATAACTCCCAAAAACTTTTTGATTTATTTGCTGTATCAGTTTTTTATTGTGGGAATTTTCTTGGTCTTTGCCTTTGCGATCGATTTTTTATCCGGTTTAGTATTATCATTCCTTCCTATTAACGAAGATGTATACTACAAAATAATATCTATCTTACCGCAGATTATTTACTTAGTTTTACTTTATTTGTTATTGGGCGGTCCGGCTAATAAAAATACCGCAAACGATAATACCTCAGGTGTTACGACCATACTCAATATCGTGGAAGAACTTCCTCAAGACCAAAAAAGTAATGTAGCCTTTGTTCTGTTTGACCTCGAAGAGGTAGGACTTTTTGGCTCTTCATCGTTTGCTTCAAAACATAAAACAATAAAGAAAAACACCCTTGTTATTAATTTTGACTGCGTTTCCGACGGAGAAACAATTTTGTTTGCGCTAAAAAGAACAACTAAAAAATATGCAGAACTATTAGAAAAGGCGTTTGTTTCCACCCCAGACGTTGCCGTTGATATAACAAAAAGCGCTTTCTATCCTTCTGATAATGCCTCTTTCAGAGGCGGAATCGGCGTTGCTGCGTTAAAGAAATCGAAGCTCTTTAGTACCCTATATATGGATAGAATACATACAAAAAAGGATGTAATTTATCGCGAAGAAAACATCCAGTTTCTAACGGACGGTGCAATAAAGCTCGCCCAAATGCTATAACATAACAGACAAAAAGGCTTGACCAATACGGTCAAGCCTTTTTGCGTTAGAATAAAGTCGTTATCCAATAAATGAGTCCGTAGAGGACGGATGCCGAAACGCCGTAGACGATCACCGGGCCAACGATTTTGAAAATACTGCACCCCAGGCCGGTGATCCAGCCCTCGGTTTTAAATTCAATGGCCGCCGCGGACACCGCATTGGCAAAGCCTGTAATAGGTACCAGTGTCCCGGCCCCGGCGCGCTGTGCCAAATTGTCGTACAGACTCAGTCCTGTCATCAGTGCAGACAGGACGATCAGGCTCATAGAGGTGGCAGTCCCCGCTGTTTCCTCGGAAAGCCCCCAGGCGGTATACCCTTCCAGCAAAAGCTGCCCCAGGGTGCAGATCAGCCCCCCAACCGTGAATGCCCAAATGCTGTGCTTCAGCATCGGTGACTTGGGCGCAATTTTCTTGACCAGTTTTCCATATTCCCGTTCTGTCATAAAAATCCCCCTATTGCTGTTTTTTGTTAGTTTGGGATTTTTTCTTCCGATTATACATTTGTAGGGAATGACCGATGTGTCATTCCGCAGAATATTCCTCTATATGCAACAAGGAACGGCACACAGGCCGTTCCCTACAGTTGGATTTTAATCTATATTCATTTTCGGGGGCGTCTCATCCATTTTGAGACGCCCCCTGTTTTTATATTTTTGTGAGTGCATCTCTTGCCGCATCCTGCTCTGCCCGTTTCTTACTGGTGCCCGCACCTGTACCAATGGGCTTTCCGTTCAAAAGCACCTGCACGCTAAAGTGCTTATCGTGGTCCGGACCGGACTCTGCCACCAGCTCATAAGTAACCGCCTGATTCTTCTTCTGCTGAACCAGCTCCTGCAGGGCGGTCTTATAATCGGTATGCTGCAGTCTTTTTTCCGGAACACGGGTCAGAATGAATCGCTGAATAAAGCCCCGTGCAGGCTCTATTCCGGCATCTAAAAAGATGGCGGCGATCACCGATTCCACCGCATCTGCCAAAATAGATACCCGCCGTCTGCCGCCGCCGTGCTCCTCGCCGTGCCCCAACAGCAGATGCTCCCCTATATGGATCTCCTCTGCCACGATGCTCAGTGCCGTCTCGCACACCATATCTGCACGCATACGGGTCAGCTCCCCTTCGGGACGGTCGGGATAATTGCGGTACAAAAACTCCGCAACCACCATTCCCAAAATGGAATCCCCTAAAAATTCCAACCGTTCATTACTCCTCAGGCCGTCGTGCCAGCGCTCGTTGGCATAGGAGGAATGGGTCAGTGCATTTTGCAGTAGGGTGATGTTTTTAAAACGATAACCGATAGCGGTCTCCAAATCCTTAATCATTGCCCTGCAGCTCCTTCATTGCGGCCAGGCCCTGCTCCAGCTCTGCGGAAATATCGCCGCCCGCCACCTCCATCGCCTGCTTTACCGCATTGCGGAAAGCCAGCGCATCCGATGAGCCATGGGCTTTGATCACCGGCTTTTTGATGCCCAAGAAGGGCGTGCCGCCAATTTCCCGATAGTCCATCATCTTCATCACGTCATTCACGCCCCTATGGCAGAACAAGTAGCCGATGCGGGAATAAACACTGCGCTTGAAGATCTTATGCTTCATCAGGCTGCCCATAAACATGGCAGTGCCCTCGATGGACTTGAGCAGAACGTTTCCGGAAAAGCCGTCGCAAACCACCACGTCCACCTCGCCCAAAGGCACAGCACGGGCCTCCACATTGCCTACAAAGTTCAGTAATCCCTGTTCGCCCGCCTTGCTCAGCAGTGCGTAGGTGTCCTTTTGGAGCTGACCGCCCTTACTATCCTCGGTGCCGATGTTTAAAAGACCGATACGGGGACTCTGAATCCCCATATTCTTCTTTGCGTACAGCGCACCCATCAGACCAAACTGCAGTAAAAATTCCGGTGTGCACTCCGCATTGGCACCGCAGTCCAAAATAACGGTCTTGCCGCCCTTTTTATTGGGAATGCTGGGGCCCATCGCCGCACGGCGCACACCCTTTACCCGCTTGACCAGCAGTGTTGCACCGCTTAAAAGGGCACCGGTACTGCCTGCGGAAACAAAGGCGTCGCCTTCTCCCTCTGCCAGCATACGCAGACCCAACATCATAGAGGAATTTTTCTTTTTGCGCACCGCATCCGCCGGATCATCGTGCATATCCACAATATCATCGGCGTGCGCGATCTGAACGCCATCCGGCAGGTCCTGAATGCCGTTTTTCTTCAGTACATCCAAGATCTCAGGACCGCGGCCCATCAAAATGATCTGTGCATCAAAATCCTTTACCGCCTGCAACGCACCCAAAACAGGTGCTTCCGGTGCGTGGTCACCGCCCATAGCATCAAGTATGATTCTCATTCGCGCCACCTCTTTCTTCTTTTTTCAGCCTTTCAATGATCTGCAAGGAGCGATTTGCAATCGCCAAATTCTTCTCGCTCTTTTTGCGCACCCGCTGCTGCAGCGGTGCAATGATGCTGAAGTTTATATTCATAGGCTGAAAACCGGTATGCCGTTCATCGCTGATATATAATCCCAATGCGCCGATGGCCGTCTCCTGAGGAAACTCCACAGGGGTCTTGCCCTGCACCTTCGCCGCCATTGCCACCGCTGCCAAAAAGCCGGATGCGGCACTTTCCACGTACCCTTCCACGCCGGTCATCTGCCCGGCAAAGGCTACCATGGGATTTCTTCTGTCTGCATAAAAACGATCCAGCAGTTTGGGAGACTGTAAGAAGGTATTGCGGTGCATCACCCCGTAACGGACAAACTCCGCATTGCGCAGTGCGGGGATCATAGAAAACACCCGCTTCTGCTCCGGGAATTTCAGATGGGTCTGAAACCCTACCAGATTAAACACGCTTTTTGCCGCATTATCCTGCCGCAGCTGCACCACGGCGTAGGGCTCTTTTCCCGTTTTGGGATCTGTAAGTCCCACAGGCTTCAGCGGACCGAAACGCAACGTATCGTAGCCTCTGCGACCCATAACTTCTACCGGCATACAGCCTTCAAAAACATTTTGATCCTCAAAGCCGTGCACCTCTGCCTCCTGCGCAGAGATCAGTTCTTTTAAAAACGCATCATACTCGTCCCTGCTCAGGGCGCAGTTGATATAATCCGGTGTGCCGCGATCGTAGCGGGACTGCCACCAAGCCTGCTGCATATCAATAGACTCGGCAGTGACCAGCGGTGCGGCGGCATCAAAGAAATGCAGATAATCCGTACCAAAGTACTGCCCGATCGCCTCAGACATTCCATCGGAGGTCAGAGGCCCTGTAGCCACGATCACCGGTCCTTCCGGCACTTCGGTCAGCTCCTCCTCCACCACGGTGATCAGAGGATGGCTGCGAATTTTGTCTGTGACCAGCTGAGAAAAACCCATGCGGTCCACCGCCAGACAGCCGCCGGCCTCCACACGGGTGGCATCGGCACAGGCGATGATCAAACTGCCCATACGCCGCAGCTCTTCCTTTAAAAGCCCCACCGCGTTTTCAATGCGGTCACCGCGCAGGGAGTTGGAGCACACCAGCTCTGCAAAGGTATCGGCGTGGTGTGCCGGGGATTTTTTATGTGGCTTCATCTCATATAAGGTGACCTGAATACCGCGCTCAGCCAGCTGCCACGCGGCTTCTGACCCTGCCAGTCCCGCACCTACCACCTTTACCATTGCGCTTTGCTCCTTTTCTTATTTCTTAACGGTTTTCTTCGTTGTCTGCTTTTTTGTTCCGGTTTTTCCTGCGGCAGCTTTCTTTGCCGTCTTTTTCACCGGCTTTTGGGCTGCTTCACCCTCTGCCGCGGCTTTTTTCTTGTAATAGCCCCGCTGATCCTCCGGCAGGAAATGCACACACTGCTCGTTGGCACAGAACGGCTTGTTACGGCCCTTTCCTGCCTTTTTGAACATGGTCTGTCCGCAAGCAGGGCAATCCTCTCCGGTGGGTACATCCCAGGTCATAAAACCGCAATCCGCGCCCCGTTCACAGCCATAGTAGGCATAGCCCTTTTTGGACTTGCGCTTCAAAATGGTACTGCCGCACTTTGGACAGCGGCCGGGCATTTTTTCAACGATCGGCTTTGTATTGGTGCACTCGGGGAAACCGGGACAAGCCAGGAACTTGCCAAATCTGCCGATGCGCACCACCATATTGCGGCCGCAAACCTCACAGATCTCCTCGGTAACCTCATCGGGCACTTTCAGCCGTGTGCCCTCCAGTGCCTTCTCCGCCTCCAGCATTTCCTGATGGAAGCCCTTGTAGAAGTCTGCAAGCACCGTTTTCCAATTCTGTTTGCCTGCCTCTACCTCATCCAGTCGATTTTCCATATTGGCGGTAAATTCCACGTCAATAATGTCGTTAAAGCGTTCCAGCATCAAGCCGGTGACCACCTCACCCAAAGGTGTGGGCATCAGCACCTTGCCGGATTTATTTACATATTCCCGTTCCTGAATAGTGGAGACGATGCCGGCATAAGTGGAAGGACGGCCCACGCCCTTTTCCTCCATTGCCTTGACCAAGGTAGCCTCGGTATAGCGGGCGGGGGGCTGGGTAAAGCGCTGTTCCTTCTTCAGATCCACACAGGACGCGCTTTCGCCCACCTGCAGGTCCGGCAGGGGGGAATCCTCCTGCACCACCTCTTCATCGCGGCCTTCCTCGTATACCGCCAAAAAGCCGGAGAATTTCACGCTCTGATTGGTGGAACGGAAGGTATGCTGTGCACACTTGGTGTCGATCGCCACCGTGTCATACACCGCATCTGCCATCTGACTTGCCAAAAAGCGGCTCCAAATCAGCTTATACAGCCGATATTGATCCCCTGTAAGGGATTTACGGATCTTCTCGGGGTCCAGCTCCACATGGGTGGGGCGAATGGCTTCGTGGGCATCCTGGGCGCCGGACTTGGTCTTGAATACGTGGTGCTTTCCGTAATAATAGGACGCACCGTAACGGTTTTTAATAAAGTGGGCGGCGGCATCCATGGCCTCATTGCTCAGACGCAGAGAATCGGTACGCATATAGGTGATCAGGCCCAATGTGCCCTCTCCCTCCACGTCGATGCCTTCATACAGCTGTTGGGCAATGGACATAGTGCGCTTGGGGGTCATATTCAGCTTGCGGGACGCCTCCTGCTGCAGGGTGGAGGTGGTGAAGGGAGGCGCAGAGCTGCGCTTTTTATCCGCCTGCTTTACAGAGGTAACGGTAAAGTCCTTCCCCTCAATATCCTGCAAAACACGGTTTACCTGCGCCTCATTTTCCAGCTCCACCTTCTTGGTGGTGCCGAAATATTTGGCACTGAACATACCGGGCTTGCCATTGCGCTGCAGTAACACCTCCAAGGACCAGTACTCCTTGGGGGTAAATGCACGAATTTCATTTTCACGGTCCACCACCAGGCGCGTCGCCACAGACTGCACACGGCCCGCGGAAAGGCCGCGGCGGACCTTTTTCCATAAAAGCGGAGAGAGCTGATAGCCCACGATCCGATCCAGCAAACGGCGTGCCTGCTGGGCGTCCACCAAACTGTAATCAATATCTCTGGGATGGGCGATAGACTCCTCCACCACTTTTTTTGTGATCTCATTAAATGTGACACGGCTGGTCTTCTGATCCGGAAGCTCCAGCAGCTCCTTTAAGTGCCAGGAGATGGCTTCGCCCTCCCGGTCCGGGTCCGTTGCCAGATAGACCCGCTCTGCCTTCTTTGCGGACTTGCGCAGGTCTTCAATGACTTCACTTTTATTTTCAAGGGGCAAATACTCCGGAATGAATCCGCCTTCAATATCCACACCCATGGTGCTTTTCGGCAGATCCCGTAAATGGCCCATACTGGCCTTCACCGTATACTGCGGCCCCAAATATTTTCCGATGGTTTTCGCCTTGGAGGGAGACTCCACGATTACAAGATTGGTTGCGTTTGCCATTTTTTCCTCCGCAAAAGATTATTTGATCGAAACACACTTGCCCGGATGGTTCTGCACCGCCCCTTTTAAGGTGAGCATCGTCAGCAGAGAAAGTACCCGCTGGGCAGGAAGGCCGGTGGCGGCAATCACCGCGTCCACAGGACAAGGTGTGCTGTCTAAGCAGGCAAGGATGGCCTGCTCCTCCGGCGTGTAGGATTTCCGATCACAGTCTAAGACACTATAATTGGATTTTTTCTGATTGTCAATGGGTTTTTTGGATGGCTTCGGTTTCTGTGCCGGGCGCTGTACGGGCGCAACGGGCTCAGATTCCTGCGCACATTGCTCCTCAAACGGATGCAGTGCATCCGGATAAAGGCTTTTGTAGGATTCCACCAGCTGCCAGCCGGACCGCACCATCACTGCACCTTCATCCAAAAGCGCGTTGCTGCCGGCGCACCGGGGATTATCAATATTGCCGGGGATCACAAATACATCTCTGCCCTGCTCCTTTGCATGGTGGGCTGTATTCAGCGCGCCACTGCGCCGTGGTGCTTCCACCACCAAAACGCCGCAGGAAATGCCGCTGATAATGCGGTTGCGCTCCGGAAAATGCCAGCGATCGGGGCGGGTGCCGGGGCTGTATTCAGAAAGAATACAGCCATATTGCTCCAGCTTTTCAAAAAGATCTCTGTTCCCGGCGGGATAGACCACATCAACGCCACAGCCCAATACGGCCACGGCAGTTTTACCTGCCTGCAGTGCGCCGTACAACGCCTCTGCATCGATGCCTGTGGCGCCGCCGGATACCACCAACGCACCGGCACCTGCGATCTGATAGCCCATATTGCGGGCGGTGCGCAGACCGTAGGGTGTTGCGTCGCGTGTACCGACCACTCCGATGGCGGGACGGCCACCCCAGTCCGGCAGTGTGCCCTTATAAAACAGGATCAGCGGTGGATGGTGGATGCCCCGCAGTTTCCCGGGATAGCTACTGTCGTAATAAGTGAGGATGCCAATACGTTTTTCCGTACAGTCATCCAGGATCCTCTGCGCAGGACGCAGATCCTTCTGCATCAGTGCATCCACCATTTCGGTGGAGATCCCGTCCATCTGCCACAGCACCTTTTCATCCGCCCGGTATAGCGCTTCCGGGTCGGGATACCGCTGTAAAATGGCTTTTTTCTGCCGAGGAGTCAAATTCTTTAGTAAATGCAGCCACATCCAATGTACCAGCATTCTCTTTTCTCCTTTATTTGCCCATTTGCCACATCACGATGGCGGCGGCAATTGCCGCGTTTAAGGATTCACAGCGGATGTTCATGGGAATCACCAGCTGTGCATCCGCCTGCTCCAAAATTTCACTGCGCACGCCCTGCCCTTCACTGCCAATGACCACCGCCATTTGATTCAGCCGGGCAGTACGAATATCCTCCGATCGTTCGGAAAGGGCGGTCACCCCAATGGGAATATGCCGCTGTAAGCAGCAGCGCTGTGCCTCTTCCCAGGTGGTCTGCACCACAGCCGTTCTGAATACCGCGCCCATAGAGGCACGTACCACCTTGTGACTGTAGGGATCCACACAGCCCTCCAACAGTGCCACCGGTACGTTCAGCGCATCGGCAGTACGCAAAATGGTGCCCATATTGCCGGGATCCTGAATGCCGTCCAAAAGCAGCATTCCGGGGGTAGGTACAAATGCCTGTTTTTCAGGCAAGCGGCATACAAACAGTGCCCCTTGCGGACTTTGCATAGGAGAAATGGACGCCATCACATCGGCAGGCACACGGATGACCTGGGTCTGCTCCGGCACCTGCACCTGCACATGATCTGCTAAAATCACCGTCTCCAATCCGTCCCACCACTGCACAGCCTCTGCCAGCAGCTTTGTGCCGTCTGCCACAAAGCGCCCTGTTTTTTCTCGCTCGCTACGGGAGGAAAGCAGCTTGCGCACCTGCTGCAAAGCGGGATTTTGACGGGATGTGATCCTGCGTTCTGTCATAGCTTTTGCACAGCCTGCAGTGCCGCTGTGTCGCCCAATATAACTACAACGTCCCCTTCTTCAAAGGCGTAATCCGCCGAGGGAGACAGGCTGATCTTTTTCAGCTTCTTCACCGCCAGAATATTAACGCCCAGCTTGGCACGCACGTTCAAATCCCGCAGATTCTTTCCCAGCCAGCCGGCAGGTACCGGCAGGTCGATGATGCCGTAATCCTCAGAAAGCTCAATATAATCCAGCACATTCCGACTGGAAAGACTGCGGGCCAGGCGGTACGCCTGCTCCTGCTCGGGAATGACGATCTGATCCGCCCCCAGCTTCAGAAGCACCTGCTTGTGGGTCTCGTCGTGAGCCTTGCAGACCACCTTGGGCACACCCAGCTCCTTCAGATTCATGGTTGCAAGCACCGAATCCGCCAAGCTGCCGCCCACGGCCACAATGGCGCAGTCAAATTCTGCCGCGCCCAACGCCTTCAGCACGTTTTTATCCCGGGCATCGGCCACCACTGCGTGGGTCACCTCGCTGCTGACAGCATCCACCAGGTCCGGGTTGGTATCCATCACCAGTACCTCACAGCCCAGCTGGCACAGGCGGCGGGCAACCTCCCCGCCAAAGCGGCCTAAACCGACTACCATATAAGATTTCATAAAGTATCTCCTATCCGATCATGATATTGGTGTGGGCGTATTGATAACGGGACTCGGCGCGGCTTCCCATCAAGAAGCCCAAGCTGAGTGTTAAAATACCCACCCGTCCAAAATACATAAACAAAATGATCATCAGCTGCGTCGGCAGGACAAGCTGGCTCGTCACGCCGGTGGTCAAGCCCACCGTGCCCAGTGCGGAAGCGCACTCAAAAAGGGCATCTGTCAGGCTGACACCGGAGGTAGCGCATATCACCACCGCCCCCACCATTGCCAGACCCACCATCGAAATGATCAGGGTCATAGCATCCAGCAGCTTTGTTGATGCAATACTGCGTTTAAACACCGTAACCGTGGAACGTCCCCGCAGCCGCGCCGCCAAAAACAGCATGATCACCACAAAGGTCACGGTTTTCATACCACCGGCGGTCGATCCGGAGGAGCCGCCGATGAGCATCAGCACAATGGATACTGCCTTGCTTCCCTCTGTCAGCGCGTTTTGGTCAAAGGACGCAAACCCGGCGGTACGTAAAGTGACAGACTGGAACAGGCCGTTGAGAATCTTCTCATCCGCGGGCATATTGCCCAGCGTATTGGGATTATTCCACTCCAGTGCCAAAATCACCGCGGCGCCGCACAGAATCAGCCCCAAAGAGGTAACAAGCACCAGCTTTGTATAGGTGCTGAATCTTTTAAACCGCTTCAGCCGCACCACTTCTTCCCATACGAGGAAGCCCAAACCGCCCAAGATGATCAGCACCATCAGGGTCAGGCACACCACCCAGTCCCCGTTAAAGGGGGTAACGCTCTGCCCCGGGGCAATAGAGCCAAACAGGTCAAAGCCGGCGTTACAGAACGCAGAAACCGAGTGAAAAATACCCCATTTTGCCGCCACAGCCACGCCGTGAGCCGGCAAGAATCGCAAAAACAGGATCAGCGCGCCCACAGCCTGAATGGAAAGGCTGCCGATAATGACCCATTTTTGCAGCTTGACCACACTTTGCATATCGTCCACATTCAGCGACTGTGCCATCAGCATCCGCTGACGCAGGCCCACCTTCTGCCGCAACAAAAACACAAAGACCGAAGCGGCGCTCATAAAGCCCAGGCCACCCACCTCGATCAGAAGGATGAGCACCACCTGACCAAAGCCGGACCACTGGCTCCAGGTGTCAAACAAAGTCAGTCCGGTAACGCAAGTCGCAGAGGTCGAGGTAAAAAGTGCCGGCACGAAGCCGCAGGATTTGCCGTTTCGGGACGCCACAGGAAGGCTCAGCAGCACCGCGCCCAGCAGGATGATCACGGCAAAGGCGACGGCGATAATCCGGGTAGGACTTACGGATCTTCGTTTCATTGTTTTCCTTGCTGATCCAAACATTTTGTGCTGATCCCCTTTCCCTGTATACTTCGCCTATTATATAAGGTATTATATACATCTTTATCTCAATTTGCAAGTCCTATGATTTTTCCCAAAAAACAAAGCCCCAAACCGACAAAATCCCATTTGACGGTTCAGGGCCTTTTTTCAGTTTTTTAGGCGGCACAAGGCCGCCCAACAGATTGATTGTATCACATCCGGCGTACATTTGTCTATTGGTAAAACACACAAGAATCTCTCCTCAATTTCAGCTGTTCTGTCAATTGCAAAACGGCTCCATCTGTGGTATCTTATAGACACAAGGAAGCAACAAGGCTTCTGAGAGAATGGAGGTCATAAGAAATTATGAGAGATCCAAATATTTCAATGCGCTAACCCTCGATTGACGGTGATGTCAGTCGAGGGTTAGTTTTTTTATGCGGTTAAAAGGTAAAACAGCTTTAAATATTCCTGTTTTGTGGTCTCAAAATCCACAAAGTGGAACTGGGCAGGTGCACACAAAACCGGGGTAGGCTCGATCAGTGCCGTATCCATCAGTGCCACAAATTCATTGTAGAGAAGCGCGTCATCGATCTCAAAAATCTGATCCTCTTCCTCCTGTGTCAGGGCAGGTGTCAGCCACTTGTTCCAAATGGCTTCCTGCAGAGGCCGTTCGATGGTCAGATACCGTGGAAGCTCTTCCTTTACAGGACGGGTCACGTCCGAAAGATAGGCCTCACTGCCATCGTGGAGCAGGCATCCCAACTGTACCCGCTTGGAATAGCCCCTTGCGGATGCCTCCCGGGCACAGTTGATACAGTGCTGGCCTACGGAATAAAAGCTTTTAAAATGCCCGTTTGCACGGCACAAAAAAGACAGTGCGTGGGCAATATCCTCAATAATGATCTGCTCCGAACAGGGGTGCAGGGGGTCAAACATAAAGCCTGACCTGGTTTTAATGCTGCTCATTTTTCTTTTCCTTTCTGCGCCGTACCAGCGCCGCTAAGCCCCACATTGCACAAACACCCAAAATCAGCCCGATGGTATCGATGCCCACGTCCCGCAGACGGGGTCCACGACCCGGGATCAGCCTCTGAAGCAGCTCGTCAATGCTGGCGATCACCACGCCAATAGAGATCGGCAGTACAAAATATTTCCATTTTTCCTCATAAAGCATTCGAAACAGCCAGCTCAGGAAAAACGCCAGGGATGTAAATTCCAGCACGTGGGCGACCTTTCGCAAAATGCCGTGACCGGTCCCGGAGGCGGCCGCCCCCTCCCCGGGCAAAAACAGGCTGATAATGCGCCCGATCAGCTGGCTGAAGGCAGAGGACATTTTTTGACTCATCAGGGAATTGCCCCAAATAAAAGCCACATTCAGCACCACAAGGGTAATGCAGAAGGCCATTTTGCTCTTTGTTCTTTTGATCATATAGCAGCTCCGTGTTCCATCAGGTGCTCCACCAGGATCTTGGTGCCCAAAAGGATCAGAATGATGCCGCCTGCCAGCCGTGCACCCTTTTCATAACGGCTGCCGAAGAGATTTCCGATCTTCACGCCTGCCACACACAGGCCGCAGGTGATCACACCAATGAGTGTAACCGCCAGGAAGATGTTGGTTCCCGGCTCTGTACCCAAAGGGGAGATGCCCACCGCAAGGGCGTCAATACTGGTGGCAATGGCCATGATCAGCATGGTCTTAACGGAGAGATCGCCGCTTTTTTCGTCGCAGTCACAGCATTTGTGTTCCAGGGCTTCCTTCAGCATATTCGCGCCGATCAGGCCCAGCAGAATAAAGGCTACCCAGTGGTCAAAGGAGCGAATGGCATCTTCAAACAGCTTGCACAGGAAAAAGCCGATCAGGGGCATCAGCGCCTGAAACGCGCCAAACCAGGCACCGCAGATCGCGCCCTCCCGCAGTGTTGCCTTTTTCATAGAAAGGCCCTTGCAGATGGATACTGCAAAGGCATCCATTGCAAGACCAAATGCCAATATAAACAAGTCGAAAAAGCCCATTTTTTCCTCCTGGTGAATCTGTAATAAACGTATGTATTATATCAGCGGTCCGCCCTAAAATCAAGATAAACAATATATATGAGAAAAATGGATTAAATAATTGCGGGCGGTATCCGCGCCGATGTCTTTTTGTAGGGGACGGGTCATTGTCCCGTTTTTAGTTGAAAGTGGAAAGTGGAAAACTAATGACTGCTTCTGGTGCGGGTTCAGCACATCGGTAAGTTGAAAAGCTCAGCACATAGGTAAGTCGAGGTTCAGCACATCGGTAAGTCCTCTGGTATAATGGACGCGAAAGAGGTGGTCATTATGCCATGGAAGGAAACCAATAAAATGGAACA
>JAGASJ010000077.1 GCA_017621795.1 Oscillospiraceae bacterium
AAGGATCAGATCATTGTGGTAACCGTCTCCGGCCGCGGCGACAAAGACTGTGCCGCCATCGCCCGTTACAGAGGGGAGGAGCTTTATGAGTAATCTTCGCAACGCCTTTGCGCAAAAAAAGGCCCTGATGGCCTTTATCACCTGCGGTGACCCGGATTTGGAAGCCACCGTATCCATTGCAAAAGCCGCTGTGGCTGGCGGTGCCAACATTTTAGAGCTGAATATTCCCTTCTCTGACCCTACCGCCGCTGACCCGGTCATTCAGCAGTCCAATGTGCGGGCGCTGAAAAACGGTGTGACCACCGATTCGGTATTTCAGCTGGTACAGCAGCTCCGCACAGAGCTGACCACCCCCATTGTGGTCTCCACCTACGCCAATGTGGTGTTTTCCTACGGGGCAGAGCGGTTTGCCGCGAAATGCAAGGAAACGGGTATTGACGGCATCTTGATCCCGGATGTACCTTTTGAGGAACGGCAGGAATTTCTGCCTGCCTGCGAAAAAGCAGGCGTCCCCCTGATCTATATGCTGGCAGTGACCTCCCGGGAACGGATCCGCACCATCGCATTGGACGCCAAGGGCTTTCTGTATATTATGGCTTGCCCCGGTAACAAAGAACAGGAATTAAAAGCACTTGTTTCCACCGTAAAGGAATGTACCGATGTGCCCTGTCTGATCTGTCTGAACGGCACGGAGCCTGCACGGTTTTCCGCCGTATCCAAAGAGGTGGACGGGGTGACGGTGGATGTACCCATTGTTTCCATCATCGAAAAGGAAGGCGCAAACGCCCCCACCCAAGTGGAAGGCTTTATTCGTCAGCTTACCGCACAGCTTTAAGGAGCGATTTTTATGAAGTATATTGTGGTATTGGCAGACGGTATGGGGGATTATCCCATACCCCAATTAGACAACAAAACACCTTTGGAATACGCCACCACTCCCACTATGGACGCTCTTGCCGGGCAGGCAGAGCTGGGTATGGTGCGCACCGTCCCCCCCGGCATGGTACCCGGCAGTGACGTTGCCAACCTCTCCGTGCTGGGCTACGACCCCTTAAAAAGCTATTCCGGCCGTTCTCCCCTGGAAGCGCTCAGTGTGGGGGTACAGATGCAGGATACGGATGTGATCTTCAGAGCCAATCTGGTCACCCTCACAGAGGATGAGCCCTACAGCGAAAAGACCATTTTAGACCATTCCTCCGGGGAGATCTCCACCGAGGATGCAAACATTTTAATGGATGCGGTGCGTCAGGCCTTCCAAAGTGATACCCTGCAATTTTACACCGGCACCAGCTACCGTCACATCCTCGTGTGGCAGAAGGGGCAGGTGGTGGATTTGGAGCCGCCTCACGACCATTTGGGCTGTGTGATCGGGGACTATCTTCCCAAGTGCGATCTGCTCCGTGAAATGATGGAAAAAAGCTTTTCCATTCTCAATAACCACCCCCTGAACCTGCAGCGCGCCGCCCGGGGGCTGAACAAGGCCAATTCCCTGTGGTTTTGGGGCGCAGGCACAAAGCCCTCTTTGGAGCCGTTCCGAGCAAAAACCGGTCTGAAGGGCATTATGATCTCCGCGGTGGATCTGCTCAAGGGCATTGCCGTTGGCGCGGATATGACCGTGGCGCAGGTAGAAAATGCCACCGGCGGTCTGCACACCAACTATGAGGGCAAGGCACAGGCCGCCATCGACGGTCTACTGAAGGACGGCAAGGATTTTGCATACGTCCACGTGGAAGCGCCGGACGAAATGGGGCATCAGGGCAGTATGGAAAACAAGGTGCTGTCTATTGAATACATCGACAAGCGGGTGCTTGCCCCCATTGTGGCGGCAATGCAGGAGTCTGAAACCGATTTCCGTCTGCTGCTCCTGCCGGACCACCCCACCCCGATCACCTTGCGCACCCACACCACCGACCCTGTCCCCTACCTGCTGTACGACAGCAGTAAGGCATTGGGCAGTGCATCCCGGTTTAGTGAAAAAACAGCCACCCAAAGCGGTCTGATGATGCCCAACGGGCAAACTCTGATGCGCCGCTTTTTGGAATCAGAAAGGAGTATAGACAATGAATAGAGTATACAATTTTTCCGCCGGTCCTGCAGTTTTACCGGAGCGCATTTTGCAGGAAGCCGCTTCTGAGATGCTCAACTACGGCAGCACCGGTATGGGCGTTATGGAGATGAGTCATCGCTCCAAGCCCTATCAGGCCATTATCGACAGCACGGAAGCAGACCTGCGGAAGCTGATGGGCATTCCCGATAATTACAAGGTGCTGTTTTTACAGGGCGGCGCCTCTATGCAGTTTGCAATGGTGCCTATGAACCTGATGAAAAACAAGGTCGCCGATTACATCGTCACCGGTAAATTTGCCTCCTCTGCACAGAAAGAGGCTGCAAAATACGGCACAGCCAACATCATTGCCAGCTCTGCCGATCAAAACTTCACTTATATTCCCGACTGCTCGGATCTGCCCATCAGTGCCGATGCCGACTATGTGTACATCTGTGAAAACAACACCATCTACGGCACAAAGTTCAAGGAGCTGCCCAACACCAAGGGCAAGGACCTGGTGGCAGACGTCTCCTCCTGCTTCCTCTCTGAGCCTGTGGATGTGACCAAATACGGTCTGATCTACGGCGGCGTACAGAAAAACATCGGCCCTGCAGGTATGGCCATCGTGATCATCCGTGAGGACCTGATCCGTGAGGATGTGCTTCCCTTCACCCCCACCATGCTGCAATACCGCACCCACGCGGAAAACGGCTCGATGTACAATACACCCCCCACCTACAACATCTATATGTGCGGCAAGACCTTCAAGTGGCTGCTGGAGCGGGGCGGACTGGAATATACCGGGGAGTATAACCGCAAAAAGGCGGCGATCCTCTATGATTTTGTGGATAACAGCCGTCTGTTCAGCAATCACGTATGTCCCAAGGACCGTTCTATTATGAACGTCCCCTTTGTCACCGGCGACAGTGAGCTGGACGCCCTGTTCGTCAAGCAGGCCACCGAGGCAGGCTTTGTAAATCTGAAGGGCCACCGCTCTGTGGGCGGTATGCGCGCCAGCATTTATAACGCCATGCCCATGGAGGGTGTGCAGAAGCTGGTAGACTTTATGCACGCCTTTGAAAAGGAACACTAAGGAGATGATCAAATGTATCCCATACATTACTTAAATTCTATTTCCCCCAAGGGCACTGCCCTATTGACCCAGCAGTACTGCACCGCAAACGGTGCAGAGGACGCACAGGCGATCTTGGTGCGCAGCGCCTCTATGCACGAAATGGAAATTCCCGAAAACCTGCTGGCTGTTGCCCGTGCTGGTGCAGGTGTAAATAACATTCCTCTGGACCGCTTTGCAGATGCAGGCGTAGTGGTATTCAACACCCCCGGTGCCAACGCCGGAAGCGTGATGGAAATGGCGCTTTGCGGTATGCTCCTGGGCAGTCGTGACGTCATCGGCGGCATCAACTGGGTGCAGTCCATTAAGGACACCGGCGATGTGGCCAAAAAGGTGGAAAAGGGCAAGGCCCGCTTTGCAGGCAACGAGATCGCCAACAAGCGTTTGGGCGTTATCGGTTTGGGCGCTGTAGGCGGCCCCTTTGCCAACACCGCCCGACGGCTGGGTATGGAGGTCTACGGCTGTGACCCCTATATCTCTGTAGAGGCCGCCTGGCATTTGGATGAGCACATCGTGCACATCAATAATCGGGACGATATTTATGCCAACTGCGACATCATCTCGCTCCACGCCCCGCTGCTGGATTCCACCCGCAAAATGATCAACAAGGACGCCTTTGACAAAATGCGGGACGGGGTGATCCTTCTGAACTTCGCCCGTGACGCACTGGTGGATGACGATGCGCTGGAGGAAGCGCTGAAATCCGGCAAGGTCAAGTGCTATGTCACCGACTTCCCCAATGACCGCACCGCCCAAATGGAAGGCGTCATTGCCATCCCCCACCTGGGTGCTTCCACCGAGGAAGCGGAGGACAACTGTGCCAAAATGGCTGTACGGCAGGTAATGGATTACTTGGAAAACGGCAATATTCAAAACTCCGTTAATTACCCCAACTGCAATATGGGCGTATGCACCAAGGCAGGGCGTATTGCCATTGCCCACCGCAACATCCCCAACAGCCTGAGCCGCTTCACCACCGCCATGGCCGCCGACGGCATCAACATTTCCGATATGGTCAACCGCAGCCGCGGCGCTTACGCATACACTATGCTGGATATGGACCAGCCCGCATCGGATGCACTGGTTGCTCATTTAGAGAGAATCGAGGGCGTTCTGCGCGTCCGTAAGATCCGATAAAAAACAAAAAATCAAAAGGAGACTATCTCTATGATCTTGATCAAAAACGGCTACATTAAGCCGATGGTCGGCGCAGACCTGCCCAACGGCTGTGTGCTTTTGGGCGACGATGGAAAGATCCTGCAGGTTGCCCCCTCTATTGACGCACCTGCAAACTGCACCGTCATCGATGCAGAGGGACGTCTGGTCACCCCCGGATGTATTGATGCCCACTGTCACATCGGCCTGGACAATCAGGCTGTGGGCTGGGAGGGTATGGACTACAACGAGATCGTTGACCCCGTTACCCCTCAGATGCGGGCCATTGACTCCATCTATCCCCAGGACGAGGCATTCCCCAACGCCCTGCAGGGCGGCGTGACCACCGCCTGTACCGGTCCCGGCAGTGCCAATGTGGTGGGCGGTACCTTTGTGGCAATAAAGCTTTACGGCAAGCGCATTGACGATATGATCCTGAAATACCCCATCGCGATGAAGTGCGCTTTTGGCGAAAATCCCAAGCGCTGCTACGGTCAGGGCGGCAAGAAAGCACCGATGACCCGTATGGGTGTGGCGGCTATTCTCCGGGAGACCCTGTTCAAGGCAAAGCGCTACGCCGAGGATAAGGCCGCCGGTAAAAATCCCCCCTTCGATATGAAGATGGAGGCAATGCAGCCGGTCATCGAGGGCAAGATCCCCCTGAAGTGCCACGCCCACCGTGCCGATGATATTCTCACCTCTATCCGCATTGCCAAGGAATTTGGTGTAGGTCTGACCTTGGATCACTGCACCGATGGCGCCATTATCGCAGATGAACTGGCAAAGGAAGGCTATCCCGCCTTTGTAGGTCCCACCTTTGGCTCCAAGTCTAAAATTGAGCTGTCTAACAAATCCTTTACCACGCCTGCTATTTTGCACAAAGCCGGTGTAAACATCAGCATCATCACCGACTCTCCCGTGATTCCTTTGGAGTCCCTGGCAATGTGCGCAGGAATGGCCGCCGATGCAGGACTGGATATGGAAGAAGCCTGGCACGCCATCACCATTAACCCCGCCCGTGCCATCGGCATCGCCGACCGGGTAGGCTCTTTGGAAGCCGGCAAGGATGGGGACGTGGTCATTTGGACCGCCAATCCCCTTACCACCGTCAGCGCAAAAGCCTATACCACCATCGTAGACGGCAAGATCGTATATCAGCAATAATCTAAACGAAAAAGAGGGTGTCTCAAAATGTATGAGACACCCTCTTTTATTGCCTTAAAATCCTTCAAACCGGTCCATACCGTGCTTTTTCAGTGCTTGCATATAGACCTTGTAATCAATATCCAAAATGTTTGTAAAATAATGATTGAAGCCGGTTTTTCCCTTTGCGGACCACTCTATATAATAGAACTCTTTTTCGTTTTCCGAAACGGCTAAGCGATCCGTCTGCACGATTCCATCGGCAGGTACTGTGCAAGTGCCCGACAGCACCACCTGATCGTCCGAGAACCGACGGACGGTATAAGAAAGCTGCTGATCGCTGGCAGTATCGTTCACCGCCACCAATGCGCATTGGCCGTTTTCCGGCTCATCAAACATCAGGCACACCGGCTGCTGTGACCGCTTGATATAATGGTATGCCAATTTCCGATTGTAGTAATAATCCACCACCGCATCAGAAACCTGGGGCCAGCCGTCCAACAGATTCCACCAGATAATGCCGGTACGCTTGCCCTTGCCAACGCGGAATTTTTCGATGAAGTATTTTTTGGCCTCTGCCTGAGAAATTTGGCTTTGACGGACAAAATCATCAAGCTGTTCTTCCGCCTTGCCAAACAGGGTGACCACCTGATCGTATGCCAGCTTGATCCGATAGGCATAGGGCGCATTGGCCTCCAATTCCGGACTTGCCGCGTGCACCAAATACTCATCGGTCGGCACAGTATTTTCGTTAAAAATCTTCTCCGGATTTTTCAGGAAGCGGCGCAAGGATTCTGTAGACGGGAAGCCGTGGTAGCCTGTTTCGCTGGCAAAATGGCAGAAGGTATCCCGATAATAAGGGCCCTTAAAATAATCTCTCGGTCCCCACAGGTGCTCTTCCGGCATCAAGCCCTCTCCCCGGAACGCAGACGTGCTGATATAGGGGGAGCTGGGAAGGTAATCTCTTGCATAGTCGTGCAGCTCCACGCACTTTTTCAGCACAGTTCTTGTCAGGTCGTTTCGGTTGGGATCCAGCTTACTGCTGCGCATTTCACAATCGCACTCATTGTCTCCTGCCCACAGTGCTAAAGACGGATGGTTCCGCAATCTTTTGATTTGGAAGACCGCTTCCTCCTCCAGCCGTTTGGCAAACTCCGGCTCATTGGGATAGATGCCGCAGCCCATGGCAAAATCCTGCCACACCAAAATGCCCTTTCGGTCACAGAAATCGAAAAATTCATCCGATTCATACACATTGCCGCCCCAGCAGCGCACCATATTGCACCCAACATCGTCCAAAAGCTCCAATGCTTTGGGCAATCGGGCCTGATCGTTATAATGCAGTGCATCCAGCGGCACCCAGTTGGTGCCCAGGATGAATATTTTTTTGCCGTTGACACGGAAGCAGAATGCACCGTTTCCATCGGAATCGGTAATATCTGTATGCTCCAGCTCCACAGTGCGGATGCCGTAGGCAAATGTATATGTATCGCAAACCTCTCCGTTGTGCAGAAGCGTTACCGTCACATCGTACAGGTTTTGCGCGCCTGCGTTTTTGGGCCACCAAAGCTTACACGCCGGGACCTCAAAAAACAGCTTGGTAGAGGTATGCCATAATCTTTGCTCCGCGCTAAAGTGACTTTCTCCGCACACACCCTCTACCCGCACCTGATAATTCTGGGAAAAAACATCGCTTAATTCGGTATGGATAAAGCAGTGCACAAACGCCAGATCATCCTGATGGATCTGGTGGGTCAGCATATACACCTGCTCAATGGAATCGGGCTTTCTTTCCAGCAGCTTGACCTCTTTCCATAAGCCTGCAGATACGATGCGGGGCATAATATCCCAGCCAAAGCTATGGGCGGCCTTTCGGGCATACAGGCCGGGATAATTGTATTTCAGGGTGCGGGATATGGCCGGTGGCGTGAATTTGCGCGCCTCCAGCATGGTGGGCTTGATATGCACCACCACTTCGTTTTCCCCAATATGCAGGTTTTGATCCACATCATAGGAAATAAACATATTGTCGGTGGATTTTACAAGCTGCCCGTTGATATAAATATCCGAGAAGGTGTCGATCCCCTCAAAGCGCAAAAACTGCTTTTCGTTTTGAACATCCACCTTTGTAAAATACCAAACATGAACATCTTCCAGCTTTTGGGCATTCAGGGTGTTGGTGCTAAAATACAGGTCCTCCAATTTTCCTGCCTGCATCAGCTCTGATTCCAGGCAGCCGGGAACCGAAGCCGGCATCGTATCAAAGCCGGCGCGCTCAATATCCCCAATGGTAAAAAGTTGCTTTTGGTAAGCCGTCTCATGATGGGCATAGGCAATTTTCCACTGCATATATTTGTTCCTTCCTTCTGCTTTATGTGTTAATCACATTGTATAACATAGAGCGGTTCTTTTCAATCTTTTATTTATAAAAAACAAGCCGGCTGCCTGGCGATCCAAATCAGGCAGCCGGCTTCCCCGGAGCGTATGTTCTGCCGGGCAAAACCTACAAAGCACGGCAAGCTTGCAAACCGGGGATATCAATAGATCTCAGATGCATTTAAAATCTACTGATAACGAATTTGGGGGTTGGCTTGCGGACTGCGTCCGCAAGCCAACAGTTTTAAGTGGTGCTCTTTCAAAATATCAGTTCAGCACGGGGATGACAAATACGCCTTCGTAAGCTTCCACATTCAGGGTGACCTGATTGTTGTTCACAGCAACGTAGGTGATCTCGCCGTTATTGATAACTGCAGCGCACTTGTAGTTGCCATCAGCCAGGGTCAAGGTCACAGAGGTGTCTGCCATAGAGAAGTTCTTGCCGTCGCCCACAGTGGTGGAACCGATGGAGCCTGCGTTGGTGACCATATAAGCCTTGTTGCCGTTATTCTCGAACACGCCGACCAGCAGGTCTTCAGTGGAAGAAGAAACGGTCAAGCCGTAGCTACTGAGATTCAGCTTGTTCTCCAATGCGGTCAGCATGTTATTGGAAGCACCGGTGTCGTACGCGCCAACGCCGATCCAATTGTAGGCCATAAAGATGTTGTCCCAAGCCAGGTATTCGTTGTCCACTGCCTTGACGTCGTAGTACAGATCGGTGGGATTCCAGGTCTCATACTCGACCATACAGCTGTAGTCATCCTCGTGAGAGGTGTAGACATAGTGGTCAATGTTCTGCACGCCATAGGTCATGGCCACAGCCATCTGCCAACGCAGTTCTTCTGCGGTGGGTGTATCGTAATAGGTGTCCGATGTACCGGCAGTGTGACCTGCAGACAGCATGGTGTACCACATGGTCTTATTCTTGGCAGCCATAACCTCGAAGTTATGGAAGTACTCCAGACGGATGCCGTCTACATTGGCGGAATTTCTGATCAGGGAGTAGTTATCCCAAGACAGAACCTGGATGTCCAGCGCATTGAGGAATGCGGAGACATAATCCGTGTCATAGTCCTTTTCATTGCCGATGATGGTATCCCACCAGCTGCTTTCAGTACCCAGAGAGGAGTTCGCCGCACATTCGGGGAACAGGTTGACGTAGAACAGCTTGCCTGCAGGCATCACTGCGTCAAACTGGGCCTTCAGAGCAGCCAGGTCGCTGAATACATTTGCACTGGGCTCGTCGTACATCAGGAAGCCCATCAGACCGGGATGGTTTACATAACTCGGTACGGTCGTGCCGTCCCAGTCACGCAGGTCGATGATCACAGAGATGCCATAGCTGTATACACGATCCAGCCATGCGTTTACATCCTCAGTGCCGATCCACTGGGTATTGACACCCATGATCTTGGTGATGCCGGCATCCTTCAGCTCTTGCAGCTGCTTGTGATCAAACACGTGGTGAGAGCCGTTCCACATACCGATATTCAGGGTGTCTGTGGAGGTGGGCAGCACTACCGTGCCAAAGTCTGTTGCAGCATACTGGGTGGTGAAGGTCACTTCATCATTTTCCTTGGCACCGATCACGATGTAGGTCTTGTCGATCACCATGGAGTAGTCGCCGTTTTTCTGCTTGAATTCGCCTTCAACGATCAGCACGTCGCCTTCTGTAATGGGATATACACTGCCGATCATCCACTGTTCCAGCTTCAGGAAGCAGTTGTCCTCGCCCAGCTTCACGATGGTGCCTGCGCCGGTATTGGCAATGTTCGTCGTTTGACCGTTGCGGATCAGCTTGATCACAGCATTGGAGGCAGGAACATACTCTACACTCCAGTCTGCATTGTAAGGTGCAGCATCAGCATCTACAGCAAAGTTAATGCCATCGCCGCTCCAGTTACTTCCGCCCTGGGCATACATCACGCCAACGCGCAGGATTCTGGGATCTTCCGCAGAGAAGCTGGCAGAGCCGCTGCCGATGGTGATGTAGGTGGTGTCGATCTCGATCACAGAGCTTGCATCCTGGATGCAGTTCCACTTGCCCTCTACCACCAGAATGTCGCCTTCCTGCAGGGGCAGTTCGTTATCGATCGCATTTGTACTAAAGGTCCAGGACTGCTGCTTCAGATACATACTGGTCTGGCTGATCATAACGATCGTGCCCTGTCCGGGCATACCTACGTTATAGGTCACACCGTTGCGGATGAGTTTGTAGTTCTCTGCAGCCGCGGGGGTGTATTCCACAGACCAGTCACCGTTGTAGGTCGCATTGGTGGCTGTGCAGTTGGCATAGATGCCGAAGCCGTTGCCATCAACAGCAAAGCCGGCAGAATTTGCGGTCAGGTTACCGACCTTATAGGAAGTATCCTCTTCAGGCTCGGTAGCGGAGAAGGTGAAGCTTGTTCCATCGTAGGAGATATAAGTCTTGTCGATCTTGATCTTCACGCCCTCAGCCTCGGCATAGTTGCCGGTACCAACGAAGATGCCTTCGATGATGATCAGGTCACCGGCCTGCAGGGGGTAATTCGTGCTGTCGATCCAAGTGTCGAACTTCACATAGTAGCCTGTGCCGCCCAGCTTGATGATCGCGCCGGCGCCGGTGTTGGTTCTGTAAATAGTCTCGCCGTTACGGATGATCCGGATGCATTCCTTGCTGGTGGGTGCATATTCTGCTGCCCAGTCATTGTAGGGCGCATCATTTTCCAAGCCTGTTGCGTAAATGCCGGTACCGGAGCCGCCGCTAGCGTGTGCGGACAGAACGCCCACTTCATAAATGGTCTCAGGAACGGGCTCTGCGGCAGCGCAGACCCAGGCTGTGCCATCATAGTAAACATAGCTCTTTGTGATGTTCAGGGTTGCATTTTCGTAGTAGAAGTCGCCCTCGATGATCAGCATATCCTCGGTGGTGATGGGGTTGGTGCTGTCCAGACCGTACGCACTAATGGTCCAATTTTCCAGCTTCAGATAGTAGTCGCACTCGTTGAGCTTAATCAGCAGAGGACGGCCAACGATACCGATGGAGATGGTCTCGCCGCCACGAACAAGCTTGATGTTATCCACGCTGGTCTGCTTGTATTCCAGGCTCCAGTCGCTGTTGGAGGGTGCGTCATTTGCCTCGGTTCTGACATAGATACCTTTACCGGACATACCGGTTTCGTGGGTCTTCAGCACGCCTGCTTCGTAAACCACAGGCAGGGCTGCCGCCAGCACCCAGGAAGCGCCGTTGTGGTAAATGTAGGTCTTTGCAATGTTCAGGGTCGTCTTGCTGTCCTTGTGGGTAAATGCGCCCTCAACGATGAACATATCATCGGTGGTGAAGGGAGCATACTCACCAATTGTGTATTCTTCCAGCTTCAGATAGTAGTCGTTCGCACCAAACTTGCAGATGGTATTTCTGTCAGTCAGGCCAATACTGACGGTCTCGCCGTTACGGATCAGCTTAATGTTGTCAATGCTATTGGAATCGTAGTAGGTATTCCAATCGCCCCAGGGAGCATCGTTGGTCTCTGCCGTCCGGAAGTAGATGCCGCCGCTGCCGGCGCCGTTGGGACTTGCCTGCAGCACGCCTACATCAATGGTGGTGGTGATTTCCGGAACAGTGGTGGAGTACACCAGGTTCTCGCCGTCGACCAAAATGTAGGTCTTGGCTACATTCAGGGTATAGCCGTTATCTGCATTTGTGAAATCGCCCTCTACGATCAGGTAATCCTTATTCTGCAGGGGCAGTGCATCGCCGCTGAGCACCATATAGTAGTCGGTCGCGCTGTATTTTACCACGGTGCCGCTCAGCTCGGAGGTGGTTTCACCGCGGACCAGCTTGATCACACCGGCCTGTGCGGTATATTCGACTTCCGCGTTTTCATCAACGGGAAGATCGTTTTCAGCCAGGGAGGAGAAGATCTCACCTGCTGCATCCCAGCCGTCTGCACTCTCGGTCAGATTGCCGCCGGCAACCACATTTGTTGTGCCCGGCTCGGTAGCGGAGAAGGTGAAGCTTGTTCCATTGTAGGAAATATAGGTCTTGTCGATCTTGATCTTCACGCCCTCAGCCTCGGCATAGTTGCCGGTACCAACGAAGACGCCTTCGATGATGATCAGGTCACCGGCCTGCAGGGGATAATTTGCGCTGTCGATCCAGGTATCGAACTTCACATAGTAGTTTGCGCCGCCCAGCTTGATGATCGCGCCGGCGCCGGTGTTGGTTCTGTAAATAGTCTCGCCGTTACGGATGATCTGGATGCATTCCTTGCTGGTGGGTGCATATTCTGCTGCCCAGTCATAGTAGGGCGCATCATTTTCCAAGCCTGTTGCGTAAATGCCGGTGGCGGTGCCGCCTGAACTGTTGGCAGACAGAACGCCTACTTCATAGATGGTCTCAGGAACGGGCTCTGCGGCAGCGCAGACCCAAGCTGTGCCATCGTAGTAGACATAGCTCTTTGTGATGTTCAGGGTTGCATTTTCTGCAGCATAGAAGAAGTCGCCCTCGATGATCAGCATATCCTCGGTGGTGATGGGATTGGTGCTGTTCAGACCGTACGCGCCGATGGTCCACTCTTCCAGCTTCAGATAGTAGTCGCACTCGTTGAGCTTAATCAGCAGAGGACGATCTGCAATACCGATAGAAACAGTTTCGCCGTTACGGACGATCTTGATGTTATCCGCACTGGTCTGCTTGTATTCCAGGCTCCAGTCGTCGTTGGAAGGAGCATCGTTTGCAGCGGTTCTGAAGTAGATACCGTTGCCATCCATTCCGGCTTCGTGGGTCTGCAGCACACCTGCTTCATAAACTGTAGGCAGGCTATTTGCAAATACCCAGGAAGATCCGTTGTAATAAATATAGGTCTTCTCAATGTTCAGGGTTGTCTTGCTGTTCTTATGGGTAAATGCGCCCTCTACGATAAACACATCATCGGTGGTAAAGGGAGCGTATTCACCGATAGTATAGTCTTCAAGACGCAGATAGTAGTCGTTTTGTCCAAACTTGCAGATGGTATTTCTGTCAGTCAGACCAACGCTGATGGTCTCGTCACCGCGGACCAGCTTAACATTGTCAACACTCTGGGAATCATAGTAGGTATTCCAATCGCCCCAGGGAGCATCGTTGACTTCTGCTGTGGTGAAGTAGATACCGCCGGTTGCTGCGCCATGTACGCTGGCCTGCAGCACACCCACATCATAGGAAACAGGCTTAACAGGCTCGGTGGTGGTGAATTCCAGCGTGCCGTTATTGTTGTAGATGTAAGTCTTGCTGATATACATCACACTGCCGGTGGCAGGGTGCTGGAAGCAGCCTTCGATGATCAAATAGTCCTGATCCACCAAAGGCAGAACCTCGCCTGCAATCGTCCAGGGCTCTGTTTTCAGGCAATAGTCGGTAGCTGTGAACTTAATCAGGGTTCCCTGTCCGGGCATACCCACACTCTGTGTTACATCGCCGCGAACCAGCTTAATCACATCGGCACTAACGGGTGTATACTCGATGCTCCAGTCGTTCTGGCCAAAGTATACATCGTTTTCAGGCATGGTGGCGTAAATAACACCGGAAGTCCAGCCGTTTCCGCTGCTCTGCAGTGCGCCTGCAGGCACCACACTATTGTAGTACTTTGCTTCCAGGTGGTAGCCGTACATTGCCTGAACCAGTGCCTTCAGCTCTGCGGAGCTGCTTGCATCGTTGTATTTTCTGACGATGTAGTTCAGGGGGCTGTAGGTAACAGTCAGCGCGCCGTCATTGACGCTCAATGTAATATCGTTTGCCAATTCCTGGGGATTGATATTGCCCACTTCAATGTAGTACATTCCGTCCTTCTGCTCCGGTGTACCCTGGCTGAAGGTGAAGTTTGCAATATCTTCGGTCGTCTTAAAGTAGAAACGTACCGCGATCTTGTTGCGGAACACCAGGGAGATACCGTACAGGCTGATGCCTGCCAGGTTGTCTTCCAAAGAAATGGCGGGCACCTCTGTGGGAATTTCCTCAGAGGCTTCCAGCTCGTAGCCGGCATTTGCAAGATTACCCGCATTATAATTGAAGTAGGTCTGCGCTGCTGCACCGTAGTTCAGGGTCTGCAGAACCATATTCTTCACATAATTCGCATAATCGCCTTCCAGAATATACTCGGCATACTGACGAACAGAATATTCGCCGGTATGCACCGTTTCTTCTCCGTTTTTCACAGTCAGAACGATGGGGTCGTTCATCTGTGCCGCTGCAACGTTTACCGTTACAAGATTATCGGAGATCGCAGGGGTAACCGCCTCACCGTTCACGGTGGTGGTCACGGTGTAGTCTGCGCTGTTCAACCGGAAATTCACACCGACGTTGTCGCCCAGTGCAATATTCCAGCCTTCCAGCACACTTGCTGTATCGCCGGTGGCGAACACAGCTGCCGGCAGCATTGATAATACCATTACCAACGCTATCAGCGCGCTAAGGATTCGATTTGCTCTTTTTTGCATGGTTTGATCGCTTCCTTTCGTTTTTTTAGTTTATCAGATTAAGGCAGGCAAAGAACCTTTGCCATTTGTCGGCCCGGAATGATACAGCCCTGAACTTCGTATGCTTCCGTTTACGCCTTGAATGCAGGGGTCCTTTCTGCCGTTAGTCTTTCATCATTAAAAAATGACACGCAGGCAAACATTCATCGCCTCTTGCTCACAAAACTGATGGAGCAGCGGCAAGCGGATGAGCTTTTTATCGCCCAGCTCATAACACTTTTCGTCTGGGTATGTGCCGCTGACATCCTGTACCAAAAGCCAGTCATCCACGTAATAACGGCCATCCTCGAATACAGGCTCCCCATCCTTCCAGGAAAACAGCCCTTTGTTTTTCTGATACCAGTACAGACCTTCGGAATAACGCATGGTGCAGCACTGCACCGCGTCGTAGAAGGATATCTGCAGGTAAGGATGCTTCTGATCTACACAGGTATTGGGGCCGACACCACCGCTGGAACGCTGACAAAACTGCAGACCGTTGAACCAGATCCGTCTTGCCAGCACCCGATACCGATCCTCTTTGGTGATGCGGTACAGCTCCAGCGCCAGGATCATAGAATCCACGACGGCGCAGGGCTCCGTCCAGGTCTTCTCATGCTGATCGCCAAACCAATTATAGTTTTCATAGGTGGCGGTCATACCGCATTGGACATATAGATCAAATACTTCCTGTACATAGGAAAGATAGTCCTCTTCCCCGGAAACCTCATAGTATTTGAGGATGCCCCTGGTGGCCGTCAGGGTGGCGTGGGTCTGCATACCAAGACCGCGCTTGTCCAATTTCATAAACTGCCAAATGGCATAGGCAAGGGGCATTTCCAGATTCTTGTCACCGGTAACGGCGTAATAATGTGCCAGTCCATCCAAAGAGATAAAGGCACAGCCGATATCCGTGGAAAGTCTCCAGTTTCCACACTTTCCCGCAATGCTTCCGTATACGCCGCCATCTTCATACTTGCGCTGCACAGGGTAGAAGGCGAAGTTTGCCAACGCGGGCAAAAACAGGTTATACACCGTCTGACGGGCAATTTCCATCGCCTTACTGCTTTGAAACAGCTCATAATAGGCCATCAATCCCCGTAAAAACCAGCCGTGTCCGGAAAGCTGCTGCTCGTCAATTTCGTTCAGATCCAACGCAGGGCCGAAATACCCCTGGGAATTGACCTTTTCCGGCAGCTGCTGCATCAGCTGCTCCATCGCGGGAACCTTTTTGCCGGTCAGCGAATACAGCCGACAGTACGCCAGCAGTGCACGCCCCTCCCAATCCCCCGGCCAATCATATTCCGGGGGACTGAACAGGTTGACAGATGCATAGGGCTCATTGCTCAACCGCTGAAAAGATTTTTGAATTCTGACGTCCATAATGGTGATCTCGCAATCTTATTTTTTGGTGAGCGGAATGATAAATACGCCCTCGCTGGATTCCACCTCGATGGTAACTTCCCGGTTCTCCAGCAGCTTTGTGGTCTGTGCGCCCCGATCAATGATCAAAACGCCCTTATAATTTTTATCCAGCTTCAGTGTTACGGTTGCATCCTTCTCCTCTGCAGGGTTGGTTGCATTGGTGATCATATAGGCAGGACTACCGTTTTCATCCCGGAAAATACCGCAAAGCAGATCCTCGTCAGAGGAAATGGACTTGATGCCGGTTTTATCCGTGGGCTTCACTGCATACTGACAAAGCTGGAAGCCAATACTGGTAAATTCGTTATTGGTGCCGCCAATGGTGGCTGTTCCCTGCCAATCGTACTGCATATAAATATGGTCCCACGCCGCCACTTCGCCGTTGGCCGCGTCCATATTTTCGTACAGCTCCGTAGGTGTCTGATATTTCCAGTCGATGGGGCAGGTGTAATCCGGATCGTGAGAGGTATAAACATAGTGCACAAGTCCTCTTGCGCCGTATGCCTGACCCACTGCCATCTGCCAGCGGAATTCCTCCTCTGTGGGGTTTACATAATCCATGTGACCTGCTGCCAGCAGTGTAAACCAGAAGTCCACACCGGACTGCTTTGCGTAGTGACTGCAAATGTCCATATCCGAGAAGAAGGTATCTCTGACCACCGTGTTGTCGTTGGAATCCTCCATCAGGGGATAGTGGTCAAAGCACAGTACCTCCGGCTGAACGATCTGCATATAATTGCTGATATAGGAATCAAAGCTTCCGCCCAGGGCCGTGCCTGCCCAGCCGGGGAAGACGTTGACAAAGAACATTTTTTCTGCCATCAGGCTATCCCACTTGGCCTTTTTCTCTGCCAGCTTTTCAAAATCGTCGCTGGAGGGCTCGTCCCACACGCAATAGCCCGCAAAAGCAGGATGCTCTACAAAGCTGGGGACCTCGCCGTCCCATTTGCGGCTGTCGGGAACGACGCGCACACCGGCAGCCTCAGCCAAATCAAAAAGCTGCTCGCTATAAGCAATATATTCACTGGAGCCCAGCAGCAGATTGATATCCGCCTCCTCCAAATAGGAAAAATGCTGGTCATTCCAGTTTGCCATAGAGCCGGACCATACGCCGATCACCATTTCCTGATCATCCGTGAACTCGGGTATGCTCAGATCGTCCAAGTTCACCGTTTCACCGCAAGCACCAAGCAATGTGGCCAAGCATATTACTAATGCAAGCAAACTAATTACTCTTTTCATATAAAATCTCCCTTATTTTGCTGTTAAAGGAATCACAAACACGCCTTCGCTGGAGCCGACCTCAATGGTTGCAGCATTCTTTTCCAGCATTTTGACTGATTGAACGCCGCGGTCAATCACCAAAACGCCCTTGTACTTACCGTCCAGGGTCAGCTTTACCGTGGTATCCCGGTCATCCGCAGGATTGGTTGCGTTGGTCAGCATATAGGCGGGATTTCCGTTTTCATCTTGGAAAATGCCACACAGCAGGTCCTCTTCAGAGGAAATGGCTTTGATGCCGCTATTTTCTGTGGGGTCTACCGAATGGGTGCAGAACATCATTGCCGTGGTGCTGTAGGGGTTGACCGTACCGGTCACTGTGGCAGTGCCCTGCCACTGGTAGTTCATATAAATGTGATCCCAAGCGGCTACCTCCGCATTGGCATCCTTCATATTGTAATACAGCTCTGTGGGCTCCTGGGTCTTCCAGTCAATGGGGTTATAATAATCCGGGTCGTGGGAAGCATAAGCGTAATGCACCAGTCCCCGCACACCGTAGGCCTGGCCCACAGCCATCTGCCAGCGGAATTCCTCGGTGTTGGGTGCCACATAAGACATGTGCTTGGCCGCCAGGAGGCTAAACCACAAGGGAATGCCCGCTTGCTTTGCATAATAGCTGCAAACATCCAAATTGTTAAAGAAATTGTCTTTAATAACGGTTTTGCCGCTGAAATCAGACATCAGAGGATAGATATCAAAGCTCAAAACCTCCGGCTTCACCGCTTCGATGTAGCTGCTGATGTAGTTGTCGTAACCGCCAAACTGGTTATCTCCGATTTCTCCCGGGAACATATTGACAAAGAACAGCTTGTCCTCCATCTTGTTGTCCCACAGTGCCTTTTTCTCGGTCAGTGCAGGGAAATCGTCATTATAAGGCTCATCCCATACACAGTATCCCACAAATGCAGGATGGTCCATATAGTCAGAAGCCTCGCCGTTCCAGCTGCGGTTATCGGGGATCACACTGACACCGGCCGCTTGCGCACGGTCAAAAAAGGCATCGGAATAACCCATAAATTCACTGACGCCCAGCAAGTAATTGATGTTTGCCTCCTGCAGGTATGTAAACTGCTGCTCCGTCCATTCCACCATAGAGCCGCTCCAAACACCAAGCACAATGGACTGATCATCCTCAAAGGTGGGAACATTCAGATCCTCCTGGCTGACGCTGCCGCAGGCACACAAACCGAAAAGAAGACACAGGCACAAAACCATGCCCACAATTCGAGCCATTTTCATCGTTTTTCTCCTTTTTGGGATTCGGGGCAGATGGTCTGCCCCGAATCTATGATGCTAAAATGTTAAGGCTGTTCGGCGGAGAATGTTGCCTCGCCGTTTTCATACAAAATATAGGTCTTATCAATGGTGATTACAGCGCTTTCATCTTTGTTGCAGGACCACTCGCCTTCCACCACCAGTACATCGCCGTCCTGAATCGGCAGCAAATCACCGGCAACGGTCCAGGATTCAAACTTCAGATAACAGTCGGTTTCGCTGAGCTTCACCAACGTACCGGAGCCGGGAACGCCCACGCTGTAGGTTTCGCCGTCACGGATCAATTTGAATCCGTCAGCAGAAACGGGGGTATACTCCACGGACCAGTCGGAATTGAAGGGTACGCTTGTTGCCGCGCCCACGGCATAAATGCCCTTGACCGTATTGGTCTCAGTATCGATATCGACACCGGTGGAATGGGCAAGCAGTACACCCATTGCGTTCCCCTCTTCTGCGGGGGCATTTTGCTGTGCGATGTTGTCCAAATAGATCACATTGGGCTTTTTGTTGCCATAGCCCAGCATAAACGCGATGCCGTGGCAATCTTCATAGACGGTAAAGGTCACGGTTTGGGTATTGGTGCTGCCGTCGGTAAAGTCGGCCTCCACACCCTGCCCGTAGAACCAAACCTGCGGTACGGTCTCGGAAACGGTGCCTTCCGTAATGGGGTCGCCGTTTTCCTTCGCGCCGTACAGATACAGGTTCATAGCGCCCAGCTTCCGCTGGAAGGTCACATCCATGGTGATCACGGTGCCTGCCTTCAGCTCCTGATCCAGCCACAGCCAATATTTACCGTTGGCAGCCGTGGGCTGTAATCTCAGCTGCATACTGCCGCCCAGCTCTTCCACGGTCATCTCCAGATCGCTGTCACGCAGCTTGAACACCTCAGTGGAAACCTGGCCGTCATCGAAATTAAAGGGCCACTGCACATCGGTAGGTGTATCATCCGGCAGTGTTTCATCGGGGAGCTTTGCAGCGTATGTGACCGTATTGCCGTTTACTATAATATAAGTCTTTTCAATGGTGAGCACAGAGCTTGCATCCTGGATGCAGTTCCACTGACCCTCTACCACCAGAATGTCGCCGTCACGGATGGGAAGCAGTGTGCCGTCACCAAAGGCATGAGCCTCCTGCTTCAGGTACAGCTCGGTCTGACCGAACAGCACGATGGTACCCTGACCGGGTACGCCCACATTGTAGGTCACGCCGTCACGGATCAGCTTGTAGTTTTCAGCGGCAGCAGGAGTATACTCTACAGACCAGTCGGTATTGAAGAGTGCTTCGTTCTCCTTGCAGGTGGCGTAAATGCCCTTGATGGAATTGGTTACAGTGTCGATATTGACTCCGTTTACGTGGGCAGAAAGGCCGGTATCTTCCGGTTCTGTGCCCTCGCCGCCTTCATCCTCGTCCGGCTCGCCGGCGGAGAAGGTTGCGGTCCCTTCGCTGATCAAAATGCAGGTCTTCTCAATGGTCACGGTCACGCTTGCGTCCTTGGTGCAGACCCACTCGCCCTTGACCACCAAAATGTCGCCGTCACGGATAGGAAGCAGTGTGCCGTCGCCAACCGTATGACTCTCCTGCTTCAGGTACAGCTCGGTCTGACCGAACAGCACGATGGTGCCGTTTCCGGACACACCTACATCGTAGGTCACGCCGTCACGGATCAGCTGATAGTTCTTGGCCGCCACGGGAGTATACTCTACAGACCAGTCGGTATTATAGAGTGCGTTTGTTGCCGCGCCGGTGGCGTAAACACCTGTTACATTTCCGGTGCCGTCCACATTGACGCCGGCACTGTGTGATTTCAGAACGCCCAGGTTGTTGCCCAGCTCTTCTTCGCCCTCATCCTCGTCCGGCTCACCGGCGGAGAAGGTTGCGGTGCCTTCGCTGATCAAAATGCAGGTCTTCTCAACGGTCACAGTCACGCTTGCGTCCTTGGTGCAGACCCACTCACCCTTGACCACCAAAATGTCGCCGTCACGGATGGGAAGCAGTGTGCCGTCGCCAACCGTATGGCCCTCCTGCTTCAGGTACAGCTCAGTCTGACCGAACAGCACGATGGTGCCATTTCCGGATACGCCTACATCATAGGTCACGCCGTCACGGATCAGCTGATAGTTCTTGGCCGCCGCGGGGGTATACTCTACAGACCAGTCGGTATTAAAGGGTGCGTTTGTTGCCGCGCCGGTGGCGTAAACACCTGTTACATTCCCGGTGCCGTCCACATTGACGCCGGCACTGTGTGATTTCAGAACGCCCAGGTTGTTGCCCAGCTCGCCCTCACCCTCACCGGGCTTCAGATCCTCCGGCAGCTCCGTATCAAATACCCATGCAGTACCGTTATGGTAAATATAGGTCTTCACAACAGTCAGCGTGGAATCCTCATAGGTGAAGTCACCCTCAACCACGAAGATGTCGGCGGTGGTGAACGGCGCATAGCCGCCAATGGTGTAGTTTTCCAATTTCAGATAATAATCTGTAGCGGTGAACTTACAGATGTTGTCACAGCCCACAACTGCTGCAGGATAAGTGACACCGTTACGGATGACCTTGATGTTATCGGCGGTGGTCGCATCATAATATACATTCCAGTCGCCGTAGGGCAGGCCATTATCCTTCATGGTGAAGTAAATGCCCATGTCTGTAGCGCCGTTGGGGCTGCTGCCCAGCACGCCGTCGGCAATCTCCTCAGGCTCAACAGGCTCTTCTGTTTCAGGAGCCAGCTCTGCCGGCAGCTTGGTGGTGAACACCCAGTCAGACCCATTATAATAAATGTAGGTCTTATTGATTTTCAGTGTGGACTCTTCGTATACGAAGTCACCCTCCACAATAAAGATGTCGCTGGTGGTGAACGGCCAATATCCGCCGATGGTATACTCTTCCAGTCGCAGGTAATAGTCTGCTTTGCCAAACTTGCAGATATTGTCACAGCCGATCTTGGCGGCCCGATAAACCTTGCCGTCACGGATGACCTTGATGTTGTCTGCGGTGGTGGCATCGTAATAGACGTCCCAGTCTTCACCGTAGGGCAAGCCATTGTCGCTGAGCTTAAAATGGATGCCTCTGTCTGTTGCGCCGCCCTCATGGCTGCGCAAAATGCCGTAATAGGGATCGGGGAAGTTGGAAGCCGCTTCTGATGCAGGTGCCAGCTCTTCGGGAAGCTGGTCCACAAATACCCAGGATGTGCCGTCATGATAAATATAAGCCTTCTGAATTGTGAGCGTATGTCCGCCGTACCGGAAGTCACCCTCCACAATGAAAATGTCCTTGTTGGAGAAGGGTGCGGCCGGTCCGATGGTATACTCTTCCAGTCGCAGGTAGTAGTCTGTTTCGCTGAACTTTACAATGTTGTCGCAATCGGTTTGTGCGATTCTGTAGACGCGTCCGTTGCGGATGATCTTCACATTGTTGGCGCTGGTGGCATCGTAATAAAGTCGCCAGTCGCTATCATAGGGCAGATCATTTTTCTTCATTGTGAAGTAAATGCCGTTTTCGGTCGCGCCGTGGGGGCTGCTGCCCATCATACCGTCGCCCAGTACCCGATAATAATTGGGTGTAAACTCGATATTGTCGATGTAAATATTGTTCTTTGCAAACTGTGCAGCTTCCAGCTCGCTGCCCAGGCAGAACATCAGGTACAGACCTGCGCAATCCTCCATAACGATCATTTCGAATCTGCAGGTGCTTCCTTCGTGCCAGTTGCCCTCGTCGCCGTAGTACCAAACGCCGTCCTTCTGCATTGCCCGGTGGCCGTTGCCGTGATACCATTTTCTGTGGGTCTCACTCTGGGTAATATCCAGCACGCCGTCGGTTATCGCAATACCGGAGGCGTTCATACCGTAGCCAAACATATACATTCTGGCGTTTTCAGCAGGCAGCGCGCCGGCAAAGGTCAGATCCATGGTCACCCGTGTGCCGGTCTTCAGCGGGATCCACATCTGCAGTGCAGTGCCGTCAGCCTTATCGGTGCCGGGATTGGAGATGTTCAGCTGGTCACTGCCGTTATAATTTTGGATGCCGTACTGAATATTGCCTGCGGCGGCAAAAACTTCCAGTCCGGTGCCATTTTCAAAGTCGTAGAACAGCTGATACTCCTGCCATACCGCATACAGGGTGTGATCCTCTGTTTTTTCCACCTTGGTGGAGGTACGGACAGGACCTTCTTTTCCCTCGGGATCATAGAACCAGCCCATAAAGCTGTTGTTCTCCTTTTCCGGATCCTCGGGGATCGCCATCATAGAGTACACGTTGCCCACGGTGACCACTGCGTCCTCCACGTTGGAAACACCGTTGATGGTGCCGCCCTGCAGGTCAAAGGAAACGGTAATCTTGTCGCCGATCCACTTGGCATACAGAACGTGACTTACGCCGGAAGCGACCACTGTTTCCGCAGTTACTTCGTCGCCGTCACAGTCGGAATCCAAATACCAGCCGCCAAAGGTGTAGCCCTCGCGTACATCCTCCGCGATCTGAGGAAGCTGACCGTAGGGCTTGCCCTCCCGCACCTGAATGCTCTCAGGCGCGGAAGCCGCTTCCTTCCAGTTCATATCGAAGACAACCTCGATTTTTTTGCCCTTGCTGCCGCAGCCTGCGAACAGCCCCACCGTCATACACAGCAGGCAGAGCAATGCCACGAAAGATGTTATCCATCTTTTATTACTCATATCATTTCCTCCCAAAATCAGAGGTGTTTATCAATCGTTCTTCACACCGGCGGCCTTCATCATATCTGCCCACAGTGTATTGTAGTGCTCAAATTCGTTCATCGCCATCTTCTCACCGGTGATCACCTTGCTGCCGGCAAACTCGTTGATCATATCCATCATTGTCATTTTCAGACCGCTGGAAATGTACTGCATCGGGTAGGAGTTGCCCTCGTCGCCGATCATAATGGAGTTTTGCAGCAGGTTCAGCTTGGACTTACTCAGAGTAGTGGAGTTTTCATAGTAGTCAAACTGTGTCATATCCACATTCAGAGGCGCACCGATGCCGTAGGTGGATTTCATGAAGATCTCCTGACCTTCCTTGGAGAGCATAAACTTAATAAATTCCTTCGCAGCATCCATCTGATCGGTATAGGAGGGTACTACCACGGCAAAAGAGGGTGTGCAGTACTGGACCAGACGGGCTTCGATCAGCCGCTGCAGAGTGTTTTCGCTGACGCCCAGCTGACTTGCAGTCTCGGCATCGGCAGCGCTCAGGCTGTTTTCATCAATGTAGCGAATGATGGCGATCAGCTTTGCTTCCTTTTCTTCATCGGTGCCGGTGAAGTCGTTTGCAATGCCGTCTGCATTGACGATGGAGCTGATCACGGGGATACGCATAAATTCAATATTGGCATCGCCGGGGTTCAGATCGGAGGAAACCTCATTTTCCATCCAGTCACCGTTGGTGCTGAACATGGCTGTTCCCTTGATAAAGCTTCTCTGCATCTTCTGGAAGTTGCTTTCCAGCTTGGTATAGCCGTTTTCAGCAGACAGCAGCTCTGCCATAACACTGTATGCCTCAATACGGGCATCGCTCTTGAAGATGTCTGCGGTGTAAACGCCGTTTTCATCCTTGCCCTGCAGGAAATTGTAGGCCGCAGTCTTGCCGGCATACTGAGCATACCAGTTACCGAACAGGTAGGTCAAATAGCCGGAAGCATCGGAAGAGCAGGTAAACACATAAGCGCCGTTGCTGGCTTCCTTCACGCTCTGCTCCTGCAGGCGGTCGAACAGTGTAAACATTTCATTGGTGGTAACAGGGAACTCCAGGGGATCCTGGCCTGCTGCCTTCAGGTTTTCGTTGGTCTTGTCCCAGCGGGTCTTGTTGTACATAAAGCCGCCAAAACCTGCAGTCCAGGGCACAGCATACTGCTTGCCGTCGTGGTAAGTAAAGGATTCTACAAAGAACTCTTCCAGGCCGTCTGCCACAGTCACACCGTCACCGGATTCGGCATAGCCCACCAGGGGAGAGCTGTAGATATCGGACAGATCTGCCCACTTGTTCTTTTCTGTACCGGACATTACCTGGAAAACAGTATTCTGAATGGTAAAGAAAACGTCTACAGGGGTGTTGGTGCCCAGTGCGGTGCTGGCAAAGCCGCCGGAGTTGGCGTCATTGAGCACTACCGCGCGGACGCCGGTGTTCTTGGCATTAAATGCCTCGGCCAGATCGCGGGCAAACTGGCTGCCGTAGCCCTTGGACTCTACCTGAATGATCAGGGTGTTTTCGTCCACTTTTTCCTCTTTAGCGGTCAGGCCGCAGCCTACCAGCCCCAGCAGCATCACAGCTGCCATAGCCAGCGCGATCAGCGCTTTTACTGTCTTTTTCATTGTCGTATTCCTCCTAATATTTTATTGTCAGGCAGTATTAACCCTTAATACCGCCAGTGCTTACGTTTTCCATAATCTTTTCGTGGAATGCGATCACCAGCAGCACCACCGGCAGAGATGCCAGCAGAATACCTGCAAAGTACACCGTCTGAGACGCATCGCCAACAGCAAAGATCATCTTATCGCTGAACTGATACAAGCCGGTTGCCAAAGTGGGCATCTTGGAGAGCATCAGCAGCGGGGTCTCGTAGTTGTTCCACTGACCGATAAAGCTCAGCAAACCAATGGAGAACAGCATGGGCGCCGCCTGAGGCAGCATGATCCTCCAAAAAATAGAGGAATGGGATGCACCGTCTATTCGGGCTGCCTCCATATACGTTCTGTCCATACTCTTAAAGAACGCGTAGGTGATCAGGAAATTGGAGCCAAAGCCACCCAGCGCAGTGATCAAAAACAGGGGGGAATCGTTGAGCCCCAGAGAATTGACGATCTGATATAGGGAAGGCAGGGTGCCTACCACCGGCAGTGCAATGGTAAAAATGACAAAGTTAAAAAACACTCTTTTCCCAAAGAAGTTATATTTGGCAAAGATGTAACCGGTAACAGCATGGCTCAGTGTGCTGAGGATCGCGGAGCCCAAAGCAAACCATATACTGTTGATGAACATCGCGATAAAATTAACGCCGTCAAACTCGATTAAGCTGAACGCCTTTATGTAGTTGGAGAACAGCCACCGCTTGGGCGGGGACATCATATCCTCGAAAAACTCCAGATTGCCCTTCAGGGAATTCATAAAGGCCCAGCCCATCGCATAAATGAGCGATACCGCATAGACCCAAAAGATCATAAACACGATGGAGGTGATGATCTTTGCGCCTATACCCATACGGGGCCTTTTGGCAATGCGTACGATCCCGATCACCGGGATCAGGAAGCTGACGATTCCCAGAAGGATGTTTCCGCAGCCTCTTAAAAACCGATTCATAATTCCTTTTTCCATATTAAAACTCCACATCTGCATAAACCTTGTTCAGGAGCCACTTGGCGATCATCACGATCGGGAACAGCACCAGCGTACAGGCAATACCCAGCGCCGCCGGCAGTCCCAGGGTCGTGGATCCCTGAACATGCTCAAATATCCAGTAAGAAAGTGTTCTGGTCTCGCCCATACCTTTTGTGAGTAAAAGCAGCGGGCCGGACGCAGTAAACAAGGTGGAGATATTGAGGATCAAGATCATAGAGGTAGTGGGCCAGCACAGCGGCAGCACCACTTTAAAAAACTCTGAGCCTAAACCTGCGCCGTCCAGGTTGGCTGCTTCCAGCATTCCCTTGGGGATCTTTGCCATTGCGCCGGAAAACAGAATGAACTGGCCGCCGAAATTGGTCCAGAAGATATACGCAAGCACGGTCCACTTGGCTGTGGTGTTAAAGGCTAAAAGGTTGGATATATCCTCGCCTGTCAGCGCATGGATCAGCTGACCCACAGGGCCGTCGGGCTCGATCATATATCTGAAGATGGAGGTCATGGCGATCGCGGGCAGAATGCTGGGTAAAAACAGCAGCGTTTTCCACATGCCGCCCAGGGGGATCTTCTTATAAAGGAAGTAGCTCAAAAACAGTGCCCACGGGACTAAAAACATATTTAATGCCCATGTGAGCAGGGTGTTCACCAGCGCCATTCGGATCTCGCCGGTTTTGAACAGGTTTCCCAAGGTCTTAAAATGATCCAGGGAGAAGGATGTAGTGCCTGATGTGAGATCAATGCTGGTAAACGCCAGCCGCAGAGAGTTGAAATTCACACCAAACCAGAAAATGATAAAATGCACCACCGGAATCAGCAACATCAAAAATACAAATATGTTGCTTCTTCTTTTTTCATTCAAATAGTGTTTTTTCATCTGCATCACCTTTCCATTGTTTTTGCAACAACACGCCATTAGAGCCGTTTTACGTAAAAACGGCATCCGGTTTTCAGCGTTTTATATATAAAAATATAATTATCCCTCATCCCTGCTTGTGCTATATTGCCAATTTACCAAAAAAATTTTTTTAAATCTATTGCAAAATGTCTGTAATATTTGGTAAAATGGAAGATAAGGAGGAATGTATTATGGCTGAACGACTGGTCGCTCCCAATTACTGGAATAATCTGACCGCAATATTCTTCGGTTACGAGAAATGTGCCCCGGGATACAGCTTTGGACCCGGTTCCCGCGAGTACTATTTGGTCCACTATATCCTAAGCGGAAAGGGCATTTATTCCCGTGGCAATAATACGTATAAAGTAAACACCGGGGATTTGTTTATTATTCGCCCGGACGAGGAAACCTTCTACTGCGCAGACCGGCAGGACCCCTGGGAATACGCCTGGCTTGCCTTTCGCATCCCGGACCCGCCTATGTTTTTGGACGAGCCGGTGATCCGCCAGCCGCCCATCGGGCATATCTTTACATTCATACGGGATCATTTCCGGGATAAGAGTATTGACGGGAAGATCTACTCCCTCACCTATGAGCTTTTGTGGATCCTTACACAAAAGGAAAGCTCCCGTATGCCGGAAGACTACGCGCTGTACGCCAAAACATATTTTGAGCTTTCTTACGCCCGGCCCATCACCATTCAAAATATCGCCGTGAACCTGCACATTGACAGAAGATATCTTACTGAGGTCTTCCGCAAGACCTACGGCATCTCTCCAAAAGCGTACCTGACCAATCTGAGGATGGAAAAAGCCATCCATTATATGGATACAGGGCACAACATCACAGAGTCCGCCCGTATGGCAGGCTTCACAGACCTTTCAAACTTTTATAAGCAATATAAAGACCGCTACGGATCTCTTCCCGGTGTACGCCTGAAAAAGCTATAGCGGCATACCTGCCATGGACATATTGGCACGTATATTATGCAGTAATACTATAATAGCACACGATGTTGTCTGCGGAAATAGAAATTTATAACAAAGTGGTATTGTGGTATCTTTTTTTGTTGCAAATAAAAAGGGGCTGTGCTATATTTCCATTAAAAGGAGGCTGTAAGATATGGACCAACGGCTATACAGTGAAATCGAAAACTACATTATGGAGATCATTCTTGCCAATTTATCCCTGCCCAATTTCAAGCTTCCCAGTGAGCGCAGTCTTTCTCTGAAATTTAATACCAGTCGTGAGCCGGTGCAGCACGCATACGAAGACCTGATCGGAAAGGGCTATGTGTTCAAAAAGCACGGAAAGGGCTACTATATCAGCAATCTCGCTACCGAAAGAACCATGCGTGCCGCCGCCACGCAGAATCCCAAAATATCCCTGATCGTACCGGATGTTTCCACCCGATACATACACAATCTGCTGACCGGCATCAATTCCTTCTGCACGGAACACCGGCTGGAGCTTTCCATTTTGCTCAGCAACAGTGCCCCCGAAAAGGAAAATGAGCTGATAAAATTCGCCTATCAGTCCGGCTCCAACGGAATCATCTTGTTCCCGGTCAACTACGATTACGCATACAACGATGAGCTGTCCACCCTCTCCGCAAGAAAGTATCCGCTGGTGCTGATCGACCGCACACTTCCTGTCCGGGCATCCTTTGTCACCTCGGAAAACCATCAGGCAATGGTCAGCGCTGTGGAATTTTTACAGCGCAAGGGCTATAAGAAGCTGGTATACATCTCTTCCCAGTCCTCGCTGTCCTCCGTAACAGATTCCCGCATCAACGGTTTCACCCACGGTTTACTGCGGTACTACCAGATGATCGAGCCGCGCAACATCCTGATCGCCGAAGGAAACCCCATTGAATTAAAAAATATATTCATCCAGTATTTTAAAAAATACAAGGATACAGAGGTGATCATTGTACTGGGCACCGTATGCCCGGCGGTCGTGGCGGCCGCGGAGGAGCTGGGGCTGCGGATCCCCGAGGATCTGAAGCTGATGGTTTTTGATGATGAGCTTGAATTTTCCCAGAAAGCCACCCTGAAGCCTTATATTATTGAGCAGGACGGTTACGGGATCGGCTATTATGCCACCGAATCTCTGTATAATCAGATTTTCGGCGACTCGCAGCCTGTTACCAAGATGCTGCCGGTAACCATTATTGATACCAATACATAAATAAGGCTCCCTCATCAGAGGGGGCCAAGGGACAATGTGTTTTTTGACAGACTGAAAAGAGGTCAGGCGAAAAGCCTGACCTCTTTCCAGTCTGTCAAAGAACCCCTGTTTTCGTTAGGTGAAAACAGGGGTTTTGGTGTATTTGGGTGTAAATATAAGTAATATTTGCGAGAAAAAGGAGTTATTCCAACTCCAATTTGCCAGCTTTTTCAGGTTCATGGCAGCAT
>JAGASJ010000010.1 GCA_017621795.1 Oscillospiraceae bacterium
GTGTTCAGCAGCGGATCACCCAACGCATCATTTTTATAGGAAAACTCAATGGTAGGTTGGTCAAATACAACGCCCTCCTCCACACCGTAGCGCTTGGAGAAGGAGCCGGCGGCAATGTTGCGAACGATGACCTCCAGTGGGACAATGCTGACCTTCTTTACCAGTGTTTCCCGCTGGCTCAGCTCCTGGACAAAATGGGTGGGGATGCCTTCTGACTCCAGCATTGCCATGAGCCGGTTGCTCATCTGGTTATTGATGATGCCCTTGCCGACGATGGTACCCTTTTTCAGGCCGTTAAAGGCGGTAGCATCATCCTTGTACTGCACGATCAGCAGCTGCGGATCCTCGGTGGCAAATACCTTCTTGGCCTTGCCTTCGTAAAGCTGTTCTTTCTTTTCCATAATGACTCCTCCTGTTATCTTCCGCTGGCACCGTAGTTGGAAAGGACACGGGCTGAGGGATCTGTTACATTGCAGCCCTCCCATTCTTTATTCGGCATCCAGAAATCTACGATCATCTGCCCCTGACCGTGATAGTACTTTTCAAAAATTTCACGGTATAGAAGCGATTCCTTTGTAAAGGGCTGGGCATGGGTGAAGGATTCACGCTTTTGCTCGTATTCTTCATCAGTATAAGCCTTCGCTGCATATTCCTTCAGGTAGTCCACCATGGAGTGTCCCACCGCATCGGAGAAGGCTGCCTTTTCACGCCACAGAATTTCATCCGGCAAGTAATCCTGTCCTTCAAAGGCATGGCGAAGCAGATACTTACCCTTGTGATACTTATTCAGCTTCATTTCCGGATCGATTGCCATAACGAACTTCACAAAATCCAGATCACCAAAGGGCACTCTGGCTTCCAAGGAGTTGACGCTGATACAGCGGTCAGCCCGAAGCACATCATACATATGTAACTCCCGGATCCGTTTCTGTGCTTCAAGCTGGAACGCTTCGGCAGACGGTGCAAAATCTGTGTACTTATAGCCAAACAGCTCATCGGAGATCTCGCCGGTAAGGAGCACCCGGATATCGGTGCTTTCATGGATGTACTTACAGACCAGATACATACCGATACTTGCCCGGATCGTCGTAATATCGAAAGTGCCCAGCAGCTCGACCACAGGTTCCAGTGCAGCCAACACATCTTCCCTGGAGATGATGACCTCGGTGTGGTCACTGCCGATGTAATCTGCCACCTGCTTTGCGTACTTCAGGTCAATGGCATCCTCACTCATGCCGATGGCAAAGGTTCTGATGGGGGTCCGGCTCTTCCTTGCTGCTATGGCACACACCAAGGAAGAGTCCAGACCGCCACTAAGGAGGAAACCGACCTTTGCGTCGGCCACAAGGCGTTTTTCCACACCTGCAATCAGCTTTTCACGAATGTTATCGCACACCGTTTCCAGATCATGGCTGTGATATTCTGCCACTGCTGCAATGTCGCAGTAGCAGGTAAACTTGCCGTCACAGTAGTAATGTCCCGGTGGGAACGGCAAGATCTTTTCTGTCAGGTGGACCAGGTTCTTCGGCTCGCTGGCAAAGATGATGGTTCCGTTGTCATCATAGCCATAATACAGAGGCCGGATACCGATGGGATCCCGGGCGGCGACAAACTGATCTTTTTTCGCGTCATAGAGAATGCAGGCAAATTCCGCATCCAGCATGGAAAACATATCTACGCCGTACTTTTCGTATAGCGGCAGCAGCACCTCACAGTCGGAGTCGCTGACAAAGGTATGCGCACCTTCCAGTTCCTTTCGGAATTTCTCAAAACCATAGATTTCACCGTTGCATACCAGTGCGTTTCCGTGAAGCTGAAAGGGCTGCATCCCCGTTGGGTGCAATCCCATAATTGACAGCCGATGGAAACCCAAAACGCCCTGCCCAGCAGTTATGATCTGGGTATCATCCGGACCTCTGGAAACAGTTCGTGCAAATCCTTCAGAAAAGTCCTTATAGCGAAAGGGTTTCCCACAATAACCAATAATTGAGCACATATTTCTTCCTCCCATAGAACGACCTTTGGGAGAGCCACAAGGCAGCTCTCCCTTAGGTCGCTTCTGTTTGTTATTCAACATCCTGCAGGGCATCATAGCCTTCTTCACCGGTACGGACCTTAACGACGTTCTCCACATCGTAGACGAAGATCTTGCCGTCGCCGATATGGCCGGTGTAAAGAACCTTCTTGGCGGTTTCGATGACCGCACGGACAGGTACCTTGCTGACCACAATATCTACCTGCACCTTGGGTAGCAAGCTGGCTTCCACCTGTACGCCGCGATAGTATTCCGGCTTGCCCTTCTGGATGCCGCAGCCCAGCACATGGGAGACGGTCATGCCGGTAATGCCTATGCCGATCAGGGCATTCTTCAGATTTTCCAGACGAGACTCCTTGCAGATAATCTCAATCTTGGTAAACTTGGGTCCGGTACCTTCCTCGAATGTGGGCATCTTTCTTACAGGAACTGCTTCTGCAATGGGAACATCACCAGCTACTACGACGGGAGCATCGTCAGAGATGGTATCGGGCAGCATTGCGAAACCTGCATAAGCAGTCAATAGACCGTGCTCGGTCACATCCAGACCAGCGATCTCATCCTCTGCATCCACTCTCAGACCGATGGTCTTCTTGAGAATGAGGAATACAATGGTGATAACCACCGCCACATAGGCTGCCACACTGACGACACCCAAAGCCTGCGTGCCCAGCAGGTGCCAGCCACCGCCGTAGAACAGACCCTTTTCCGTGGAAACACCGGTAGCGAACAGACCTACCATGATGGTGCCCAGACTGCCGCAAACACCGTGGACAGAAACAGCTCCCACAGGGTCGTCGATCTTGACAACCTTATCAAAGAACTCAACGGAAAGAACAATCACAATGCCGAAGATGGCACCCATGATGGCTGCACCCAGAGGGGAAACGGCATCACATCCTGCGGTTATTCCAACCAGTCCGGCCAGTGCTGCATTATAGGTCATGGAAACATCCGGCTTGCCATAACGGATCCAAGTGAAGATCAGGGTCACACAGCAAGCAACGGCAGCAGCCAGGTTGGTGTTGAAGAAGATCAGACCTGCACTGGTAACAGCCTCATCGGAATCCATAGCAACGGTAGAGGCACCGTTGAAGCCGAACCAGCAGAACCACAAAATGAATACACCCAGAGCGGCGAAGGTGATGTTGTGTCCGAGAATTGCCCGGGGCTTGCCATCCTTGTCGTACTTACCGATCCGGGGGCCCAGCATCCAGGCACCGATGCAGGCACATACACCGCCAACCATATGGACTGCGGTGGAGCCGGCGAAATCATGGAAACCCAGCTGACTCAGCCAGCCACCGCCCCAAATCCAGTGGCCGGAAATGGGATAAATAAACAGGGAAATGGCTGCGGAGTAGATGCAGTAGGCACTGAACTTGGTGCGCTCTGCCATGGAACCGGATACAATGGTAGCAGAGGTGGCACAGAATACGGTCTGGAAAATGGCGAATGCCCATAGGGGAACGCCGCTGGGAAGGGCGTGGCTGTAATCCTTCATAATGCCGGGA
>JAGASJ010000078.1 GCA_017621795.1 Oscillospiraceae bacterium
TGCCATGAACCTGAAAAAGCTGGCAAATTGGAGTTGGAATAACTCCTTTTTCTCGCAAATATTACTTATATTTACACCCAAATACACCAAAACCCCTGTTTTCACCTAACGAAAACAGGGGTTCTTTGACAGACTGAAAAGCCTGTCCTCACATTTGAGGACAGGCTTTTTTAAGGATCCCCTTGCAGGGGAACTGTCAGCAAAGCGGACTGAGGTTTTTTGGAGCGCAGTTTATGCTTTATGTTTTAAATGATCTATTTTTCCATTTCAGGATTTTTTCAACACCTGTAATAAACGTATCCAGCTCTTCTTTTGTGGTATCTCTGCACAAAGAGATGCGGAAAGAGCCATCAATAGTCTCCCCGGGCAGATTCATCGCTGTAAGCACGTGACTGCGGTGTCCCTTGGCACAGGCTGATCCTGCGGATACACAAATGCCATCCTCCTGCAGAATGTTCACACTATTCTGCGTGGGCACTCCGGGGATGGATATATTTAAAATATGGGGCACATCCTGCACGCCATTTATGACAACGCCGTCCATTGCAGAGAGCTTTTGAACGGTGTAATCGAGAAGCTGCCGTTCCCGAGCAAGATCCTCTGTAAGGGATTGACTGCAGGCGGTGCAGGCGGCTGCAAAGCCGAAAATGGCGGGCGTAGCCTCGGTGCCGCTGCGCAGCCCCTGTTCTTGACCGCCGCCCAGGATCAGGGCAGGGAAGGACTTCAGCCGCGGGCTGATGTACAGAGCACCCGCACCTTTAGGACCGTGTACCTTGTGTGCGGAAATGCTGATCAGGTCTGCACCCAAAGTCTTGGCGGAAAAGGGCACCTTCAGAAAGCCCTGAACCGCGTCTGTATGGAAAATGGCATCCGGGCAAAGCCGATGCGTCAGCTTTGCCATTTGGCTGATGGGCAGCACAGCACCGGTCTCGTTGTTGACCATCATCACAGATACCAAAATGGTATCCTTCCGCAAGGCGGACTTTAAAGAGAGGGCATCCACCCGCCCCTGGGCATCCGGTTGCAGATAGGTCACCTGAAAGCCTTTGGCTTCAAGTTCCTTCATACAGTTCAGAACAGCGGGGTGCTCAATAGCAGTGGTCACAATATGGTTTCCCCGTTTGCCCAGCCGTTTGACCGTACCGAAAATGGCCCAATTGTCTGCTTCTGTACCGCCGGCCGTAAAAAATACTCGGTCACTTTCAGCCCCTAAAGCTTTTGCAACCTGTGCTCTGGCGAGCATCATTTTTTTTGCGCTTTCGATGCCGAAGCCGTACAGAGCGCTGGGGTTGCCCCAATAGGCGGTCAGTCCCTCATTTATAGCCTCCACAGCCTCCCTGCAGGGCTTTGTGGTGGCAGAGTTGTCAAGATAGATCATCATATCACTTTCCTACGCAAAAGCGTTCAAAAATTCTGGCGGTTATGTCCTCCCGCACGGTTGCACCGGTCACTTCGCCCATAGCCTCCATAGCACATTCAATATCAGTCAGTACAGCATCAGGAGTCAGTCCCAACTGCAGGCCCTGCAGACCCCGCAGCATACTTTCATAAGCACGGGCAATGGCATCAAATTGGCGGGCGTTGGTGAGAATAGATCCGTCGCAGGGGGTATTGCCTGCAAAGAGCTCGTCCACCACATCCGCAAGCTGGCTGAGACCTTCGCCGGTTTTGGCACACACGTGGATCACAGTGGTAAAGGGCAAGTCAGAGGGGAGGATCTTTGCGCCTAAATCCGATTTATTGATCAGCGCAATGGCATTGGGCATATCGGCGCAAACAGCGATCACATCCTGATCCTCCTGGGTAAGCGCCTCGGAGCCGTCGCAGACAAAAAGCACCAAATCTGCGTTTTCTGCTTCTTTTTTGGAGCGTTCCACACCCATCGCCTCGATGCGGTCCTGCGTATCACGAATGCCTGCCGTGTCGATCAGGCGCAGACGGGTCTTGCCTAGCATCACAACCTCTTCTACCGTATCTCTGGTAGTGCCGGGCACCTCTGTGACGATCACACGGTCGTAGCCTGCCAGTGCGTTTAAAAGGCTGGATTTACCCACATTGGGCTTACCCACAATGGCGGCGGCTACACCGTTTCGCAAGATACGTCCCTGCCCGTAGGTCTGTAAAAGGGCGTATAGCGCTTTGGCGTTGCCCCGCAAGGTGGAGCTGTAATCCTCCAAACGAAAATCGTCAATGTCCTCATCAGGATAATCCAGCACCGCGTGGAAGTGACTGCACAGATCCGTCAGGTCGTTATAGATGGGCGTCAGTGTATTTTGCAGACGACCGCCTACCTGACCTGCGGCGTTGGCGGCGGCGTCGGCAGTCTCTGCTTCGATCAGGTCGATAACCGCCTCAGCCTCGGTCAGTCCCAGCTGCCCGTTTAAAAAGGCGCGCTTTGTAAATTCACCTCGGGTAGCCGGTCTTGCGCCTGCCCGATACAGCGCATCCAGCCCGGCGGCCAAAACAGCGGGAGAACCGTGGCAGTGAAATTCCACCGTATCTTCACCGGTGTAGCTGTGAGGACCGCGGGTATAAACGGCGACACATTGGTCAATAACCCGTCCGCTTTTATCACGCAGTTGTCCCAAGAGCTGTTTGCGATTAGTAGCCTGCTCCATAGAAAGCCCGTTGTTGAGTGTAAAAACCTTGTCCGCAATGGCGGCACAGCCGTCACCGGAAAGGCGGATAATGCCAATAGCGCTCACGCACATTCCTGTGGATACAGCGGCGATCACATCACTCATCGTGTCACTCCTTTAATTGCATATCAGATTTACTATATCACCAACCGAAGGAAAATGCAAATAGGAAATAAGGAAGCGACCAATGGGCAGAAGTGATAAATGGAGTTATAATTTCCACTTTTTAGGGCATACTCTCTGCGAGGTGAGACTGTGGAAAAACAGCCAATGTATCCGGGGAAAGTAACAGACCGTAATATTCGTCGCATTTTTGAAGGTGCAGGAGATTTTGTGGTGCGCAGTATACAGTGCGGACCGTTTACACTGTATGCCTATTCCATTGACGGACTGACCTCCGGTGGTGATATTTCGGATTATGTGCTCAAGCCCATCCGTCAAACGCTTACAGGAGAGACGGTCTCTGCATTATATCACAGTGCGCTCAACGGGGCAGTCTATAACGCAGTGGCAGGTCCGGCAGAGGATTTGGACGCGGTGGCATTAAAGCTGGTAAATGGCTTTTGTGTGGTGCTGTTTCCGGATGTGGGCGCAGTGGCGTTTGAAGTAAAAACAGGGGAGAAAAGAGGACTTTCTGCTCCGGAGGTGGAAAACACCGTGAAAGGGCCGAAGGATGCCTTTGTAGAAACAGTACGCAGTAATACAAGCCTGATTCGCCGTCATTTGCGCAGTCCGGATTTGCGCCTGTACGAAACACGTGTAGGACGGCGCAGCCTAACCAATGTGACAGTGGTGTCTCTGAAGGGTATTACCAATCCACAGCTGGTGGAGCGAATGAAAGCGCGGCTTAATGAAATAGATATAGACGGCTTTTTGTCCCCTTCGGCGGTGGAGGAGTATGTAACAGGTTCCCGCGCCACTGCGTTTCCCCTGATGCAATATACAGAGCGCACCGACCGCTTTTGCCGTGGGATACTGGACGGGCGTGTGGGGCTGCTGGTAGACGGCCTGCCCCTGGGGTATCTGGCACCGGCAGATATTGGCACGTTGATGGAAAGTCAGGAAGATCGGGGTACGGACTATATTTCGTCGTCGTGTATCCGTGTTTTACGCTATAGTGGGCTTTTGCTCAGCTTGCTGCTGCCTGCTGTCTTTATAGCAATGGCCACCTTTCATCAGGAAATGCTTCCGCTTCCAATGCTTCGCTCCATTATCGAAAGCAAAGCATCAGTGCCTTTTTCCACAGCTACAGAAGTGCTGGGTCTGCTGATTGCCTTTGAGCTGCTGCAGGAATCGGGTATTCATCTACCCCAATCCATCGGACAGTCGGTATCGATCATTGGTGGCATCGTCGTGGGATCAGCGGCGGTGGATGCAGCCATCATTTCGCCGGCGGCTCTGATTGCTGTCAGCATTGCAGGTGTATGCGGGTTTGCACAGCCCAACAGGGATTTTGCAGAAGCCATTCGGGTGTGGCGTTTTTTGATTGCGGTGCTGGGAGCCATTGCGGGGCTTTTCGGGGTTACGGTGGGTCTTATAATTCTTTTAATTCACCTGTCAGGACTGCAAAGCTTGGGTGTGGATTATCTTTCTCCCTTTTCTAAAATAAAAGGAGCCGGCATTTTGCGCCACCGACTGAAGAACCGTAAGATGCGCAATCCGGAGCTGCATCCCCAGGACAGGAGGAACCAAAAATGAAAAGATGGCCTTGGTATATGGCGGCACTTTCTCTGATCGCTGTACTCAATTTGCTTCCTTTTCACGGGACAGATGTGGCGCAGCTGAAGCCGGTGGAGGTGCTTTGGGTTTACGGGGTAGAGGATGGTGTGGTTATCGAAACAGATACACTGGATCGGGGCAGTGGCAGTACGGTGGAGAATGCGTTAGATCATTTAATGCAAACAACATCCGGACACATTTTCTTAGAAACAGCGGATTTTTTGCTGCTTGACCGACAGACACTGACGCTTTTACCGCAACTGTCAGAATGGCTTCGCCCCGCCTGCGGTGTATGTATTGCGGAGGGAGAGATGGATATGGAACAGGTGGCAGCCTTTCTTAATGCCCATCCGCCGGGGTGTACCCTGCGGGACTGCAGTAAAGGAGCTGTGCCGACGGAAGTATTAAAGATGGAGGAAGGGAGGATGGAGCTTGTTTCGTAGAGAAGTAACTCCGTTGCAAACCGGGGTGTGGCTGCTTTGCGCAATGGTTGGTCCGCTAAGCTTACTGGCAGGACATATCTCCTGGCCGATGGCAATCAGTGTCAGCCTTCTGTGCCTTGCGCTGAGCTATGTGACTTGGAACGCACCGCAAATAGAACTGACGAAGACACTTTGTATCGTGGAATATATAGCTGCAGTGTTCGTGCTGGGGTATTTTGCAAGATGGTCCGCAGACCTGTGGCCCACAGGAAGAGGATATCCAACTGTGCCGTTTACGATGCTTTTTATCGCCATGTTTGCCGCACTGAACGGAACACAGGGGGCGGCCAGGATATCTTGTGTGTTGGCGTATCTTTTGATACTGCTGTATGGGATCGTACTTGCGGCAGGGCTGGAGCAGATTGAGGGAAAAGAATTACGCACGGCAAGAAGTGTTGTACCGCTGGCGGCGGTAGCGGTGCTTCTGCTTCCTGCGGGGGTGTGGCTGCTGCCGGTGGGCGCAAAGAAACTGTCGAAAGCATTTTTAATTGGGACGGGTGCGCTTTTTGCTGTATTGTGCGTTTGGACAAGCGGCATTGTGCCGGAGAACGTAGGAGTAAAACTAAATTGGCCGTTTTATGAGGCAACCAAAAGCCTGAGCTTTTTGGGCATTGCAGAACGGTTCGAAGCGTTAGTGAGTGTGGCCTCTACAATGAGCCTCTTTGCGCTTTATAGCTACCTGCTGAGTATCGCGGGCGCATTGACACAGCACATCAAAGACACGTGGAGCAAGGGCGGCATCATTGCAGCGGCAGTGGCGGCAGGAGGGGTTATGCCGTTTGCGCATAAATTGAGTGTTCTTGTGGTGATTGTGATGATTCTGATGTGGGGAATCCTGCCGCTTATGAGCCATTTCAACAAAGCGACAAAAAATCGCAAAAAAGATAAAAAAAGTTCTTGACAAGAAAGGTAATTCGTGGTAGACTCAAAAAGCTAACTGCGAGGCAGTAGCGTCTGTACCTTGTAAATTGAATAACGCAAAGACGAAATGAACACCTTGGACAATTTATAATGGATTGTTTTAAGCGAGAAATCGAAATAACAGCCAACGAAATTCTTGAGTAAAATTTGCTAGACAAA
>JAGASJ010000079.1 GCA_017621795.1 Oscillospiraceae bacterium
GAGATATCCGGAGGCGAGGAAACTGGGCATGACCGCCACCCCCTGCCGGCTGAACGGCAAGGGCTTCACGGATTTGTTTGATGCGCTGATAACTTCGTGGAGCATCGCGGAATTCATCGGGAAAGGCTGGCTGTCGGCTTTTGACTACGTGTCCATCCGTGCGGACAGCAGGGAGCAACAGAGAATTGATTCGTTGAAGAAACGGGGTGCGGACGGAGATTATCAGGTGAAGGAAATGAATGAGGTGCTGAATCGCCAGGTCAGCATCCGGCGGTTGTATGAGAGCGTCGAGCGGTATGCCTCCGGGAAAAAAGGAATGGTGTATGCCGTCAGCATAGCCCATGCCCGTCAGATAGCTGCCTGTTACAATGCACACGGAGTGGCGGCTGTGGCTATTGACAGCAAAACCCCTGCTTCGGAGCGTAGGGAACTGGTGGAGGGCTTCAGACAGGGGCGGATCAGGGTACTGGTCAATGTGGATATCTTTTCCGAGGGCTTCGACTGTCCCGATGTGGAGTTCGTGCAGCTGGCTCGTCCCACGCTTTCACTGGCGAAATACCTGCAACAGGTAGGGAGGGGATTGCGGAAATCGGGCGACAAGGAATCCTGCATACTGATAGATAATGTGGGGCTGCACCGGATCTTCGGCCTGCCCGTCCGTGAGCGGGACTGGGAAGCGATGTTCGAGGGACGGATACTGGGTGACACCCTTTCCCGGGAAAGAATGGAAAACGGGCTGTCTCTGTCGTGTCCGCTCTTGGAGGAAGGCAGGCGGGAGGAAGAATGGGAAATAGTGATGACTCATGGACAGTTGCTGGATGCGATCAGGAACCGGAACTTGTCTGATCCGGAAGAGGGGCGGAATGCGCCCTCTGTTCTGAAAGCTTTCCATGACCGGTGTAGCGGATTGTGGGGACTGAGGCGTGGAAACAGAGTGACAGTGATGCCCCGATACAGGGAAGTGTTCGACACCTGTGCGGACCGGGCGGCGGTTTGTTTGGAAGATGGCTGTACAGGGGTGGTGGACGATAACGGAAAGCCGAAGATCATCATAGACTGCTGCCGGAGGTTGAGATTCCTGAAAGGGGAGCTTCTGGCCGTTACGGGCAATGATGGTACGGATGCTTACATCGACTTGAAAACGGACAGGACTTATCGGGAGAAGCCGGTGGTGTGCTCTTACGGTAGCATGGAGTTACTGAAAGTGGGGGAGACCTTTCATAGCCGCACACGGAAGGCGTATGCTTCCATGCGCGGGCTGCATAAGGACAGTCTCTGTTTTTATGGTTTTTATCTGAAGATACCGGACTATCGTGTCCCGAAGTCCTGCAAGTTGGCGGACCCTGTATGGTCTACCGTGTTCGATGTTTTCGCCTGTCTGCTGGAAGGGGATGACGAGGAGGTGTATTGGTGCTGTGGTCGTCTGGCAGACCGGAGTATCGTGGTGATGGACGGGCAAGGGAGTTATTATCAGGTGGAGAAAGGAAAGAGGAAACGATATATCGCCTGTAATAATCCTGAGGCAGGTGAGGAGGATTTCGACTCTGTGGTGGAAAGATTGAAGGAGGAGGCCGGGCGTCGTGCGGAGGAAATGAACCTGTTGCAGCAACGGAATGAGGAGGAGAAAAGGCGGAAGAGACTGGAGGGGATGGGCGATGTCCGTCCTTTCCGGATGGGGCTGAAATGGGGGTTGAAGTCGGGTGAGCGTATCGTGGTTCCTCCCTGTTATCGGAACATCCGTCCTCCCGTCGGCGGTTATTGTGTATTCGAGGAGAATGCCTGTCAATGGGGGCTGATGGCACTGGATGGTAAGGTGGTGGTGGAGGCCCGGTACCAGAAAGTGGAGATAGAGGGGGATGGAAGGGTACGGCTGACGGTTATCCCGGGTAAGGTGAAAACGATAAAACTGTGAATACAATGGGGCTTATAATAACCGTTACTGTTTGAGACAAAAAGAAGGCATTTACTACAGCTCAGCAAGGCTTGTCCTTGCTGGGCTGCTTTTTTTATGAGGAATAAATAGGGGATATTTATAAAAACATGTAATAAAAAGGGGAGTAAAAGGAAATAGTTAGTAATAAAATGCTTGCTATCTTATTATATTTGTTACCTTTGTGGGTCTTATAATATGAAAAACAATGAAAATAACAATTCTACAGAGAAATATAGAATGGGCCAATCCACAGGCCAATGTGGCAAGGGCGGACGAAGCGATCAGCTGTCTGCCGGATGCTGATCTGTTTGTCTTGCCCGAAATGTTTTCCACCGGTTTTTGTACGCAACCCGAGGGAATTGCGGAGAGTGCCGACAGTGAGACCCTGCACTGGATGAAGCGCAAGGCGGCTGAGCGGAATTGTGCTGTTGCAGGCAGTGTGGCGGTATGTGAGAATGGAAACTATTATAATCGTTTTTACTTTGTCCATCCGGATGGAGCCGTGCAGCATTATGACAAGAAACATTTGTTCACCTTCGGGGGCGAGCACAAGCGTTTCACCGCCGGCACAGAGCGTGTGGTGGTGAACTTCCGTGGGGTACGTATTCTTTTGGAGGTATGCTATGACCTCCGTTTCCCTGTTTGGTCACGCAACCTGGGGGATTACGACATGATACTTTATGTGGCAAGCTGGCCCACTCCCCGTGTGGATGCCTGGAGCGCGCTGCTTCGTGCGCGGGCTATTGAGAACCAGTGTTATGTGGCCGGAGTGAACCGCATGGGAACTGATCCTGCCTGTGAGTACTCGGGTGGCAGCGCCATCATCGACCCCTACGGAAAAACGATAGCCGAATGTCCGTGGAGCAGGGAAAGTGCGGTGTCGGCTGAGATAGATATGGAGGCATTGCAGGCTTTCAGGAAGAAATTCCCGGTATTGGATGATGCCGACCCTTTTACATTTATATAAAAACAATCATAAAAGAATAGATAATGGCTGAAAAGAAATTATTATTGGGCGATGAGGCGATTGCCCTCGGAGCGATACATGCCGGCATATCGGGTGTATATGCCTATCCGGGCACACCGTCCACTGAAATCACAGAGTTTATCCAGAAGAACCCTCTGGCAAAGGAACGAAAACTGCACAGCACTTGGTGCACGAATGAAAAAACGGCCATGGAGGCTGCGCTGGGCATGTCATACGCAGGAAAACGTGCTTTGGTATGTATGAAACATGTAGGCATGAACGTGGCTGCCGATGCGTTTGTCAATTCTGCCATAACCGGTGTGAACGGCGGCTTGGTGGTGCTGGCAGCCGATGATCCTTCCATGCACTCGTCTCAGAACGAGCAGGATTCACGCTTCTATGGAAAATTTGCGATGCTTCCCATCCTGGAACCGTCTTCCCAACAAGAAGCATACGATATGATGGGGTACGCATATACACTCTCGGAAAAGATGAAGTTGCCGGTGTTGATGCGTGTGGTTACCCGTCTGGCACATTCGCGTGCCGGTGTGGAAGTGGCCGATATCCGTGAGGAAAATCAGTTGAAGCCTGATCATGAACGTGCCCACTGGGTGTTGCTGCCGGGGAATGCGCGTAAACAATATCTGGATCTGGTGGAAAAGCAGGAGGAACTGGAAGAATCTTCCTCCAAGTCTCCTTATAACTATGTGGAAGGGCTGAATCCCGAATATGATTATGAATTCGGAGTGATAGCCTGCGGTATCGGTTATAATTATGTGAAAGAGGCGGATACGGACGGTTGTCATATTCCGGTCTTGAAAATCTCGCAATATCCGTTGCCGGCTGAAGAGATCAGGACGATGGCGGAATGTTGCGGACATGTCCTGGTAGTGGAAGATGGCCAGCCGTTTGTGGAAGAACAGGTAAAAGCGATCCTCTCCTCGGATTATGAGATAAAAGGACGACTGACGGGAACTTTGCCACGCACCGGTGAACTGACTCCGGACAATGTGGGCGAGGCGATCGGATGGGGAGTTAAACGTCCGTTTGGCAAACCTCAGGTGGTGATGCCGCGTCCGCCTGCATTGTGCCAGGGATGTGGCCATCGGGATATGTATGATGCCTTGAACAAGGTGGCTGCGGAATATCCGGATGCACGTATTTTCGGTGATATCGGTTGCTATACATTAGGTGCGTTGCCCCCGTTCCGCGCGATCGACAGTTGTGTGGATATGGGTGCTTCCATAACCATGGCCAAAGGTGCTTCCGATGCAGGGGTCTTTCCGGCCATTGCTGTTATCGGTGACTCTACCTTCACTCATTCCGGTATGACTGGTCTGCTGGATGCGGTCAATGACCATGCCAATATCACGGTGGTGATTTCGGATAACCTGACTACAGCCATGACCGGCGGACAGGATTCTGCCGGTACGAACAAGTTCGAGGCGATCTGCCTGGGATTAGGAGTGGAACCCGAACATGTGCGTGTGGTGGTCCCGTTGCCGAAGAATATGGAAGAGATTACCCGTATCATTCGTGAGGAAATAGAATATAAAGGGGTGTCTGTCATTATTCCGCGCAGAGAATGTATCCAGACATTGAATCGTAAATTAAGACAGAAAAAAGCAGATAAGGCATGAGAAAAGATATCATACTTTCGGGCGTAGGAGGACAGGGTATCCTGACTATCGCTACTATTATAGGAGAAGCTGCTACGGCAGAAGGCATCAATTTGAAGCAGGCCGAGGTACA
>JAGASJ010000080.1 GCA_017621795.1 Oscillospiraceae bacterium
CGCATACGGCTGAGTGCCACTATGCGGAGGCTGTTGCGGGTACGCCCTGCGGTCACGAACATACCGCTGAGTGCTACACGGCAGGCGTATTACCTGATGGCGACAGCTTTGATGTCTACGCGACGGGCGAGGATACAAATGCCCTCAACTGCCAGCACCAGCATGACGATACCTGCGGCTATGTTGCCGCAGTGGAAGCGCACGACTGCCACTTTGAGTGCGCGGAATGTGCTGCCCCGGCCTGCGACTGCGGCACGGATGACGAGAGCATCCACGCCACCACCTGTGCGGTGTATGTGGCCCCGGAGAATCCCGTGTGCTACTGCGCCGAGAAATGCACCGAGGTCAATGAATGGTGCGATGTCTGCGGCTTTGACATTTCCAAGTGCACCGGCACCGATACGGCCGTTGGTTATGCAGAGGGAGATGTGGCATCCGTCACGGTTGGTGATACCACCACCAACTATACCTCGCTGGACGATGCTCTCATTGCGGCACAGAACAATCCCGGCTCCACCCTTACCTTGTTGCAGAATATTGACAGGGGCAGTGAGGAGTTGATGATTAGATCTGTTCCAGACAGCACATTTACCATCGACCTGAACGGCTGTACCCTAACTTCCACTACGGCTACAGGCACCGTGTTCATCCAGACGAGCGTTAACCTCACGGTCGTGGACAGTAAAGGAACAGGTGGCATCATCAGCAACAATAATGCTTTTTACATCGACTGGAATAACACCACGGTAAATATCAAAGGCGTCACCATCACCGTCACCAGCACCTTGGACTACGATGCGTGTGTGTTTATCAACAATTCTAGCGCTACGGTAAACATTATCGACAGTACTATCCTCAGTGAAAGAGTAGGTGTGTATGGCGGGGGCACGCTGAACATCAGCGGCGATACCAGGATCACTGCCACAAGCAGTAATATGGCTGCCATACATCGTACAGGAGGTGCGCTCACGATCACCGGCGGCAGTATTACCGGCGGCGTGTATGTAGCAGGCGGCACGGCTGATATCATCGGCGGTACCATCACAGAACCTCGCGATTATTACAATGCCGTGGATGTCGTGAATAATGCGCAAGTAACGATCTCCGGCGGCAGCATTTCCGGCGTAAATGCTGATCTGTGTAATGATTCGTATAATCCGGGCGTTATAAATCTTACTCTGTCCGAGGGTAAGACCGTTGGCGCCACCTTCCCCAGCGGCATTACCATCGAAGGCAATACATTGGCTGAATTGCTGGCTACCGATACAGCAGCCTATTGGGGCGTTGTGGACGGCAAGGATACCATGCTCACGGTAGCTGATGATGCTGCTACTGGTATCACCGACAAGGGCGCCATTACCATCCGCGCCATCTGCGACCACAAAGATGTTAAACTGGATTATATCACCACCGAAACCACCCATACCCCTGTCTGCTCTGTCTGCAACTGGACGGGCGAAGCTACAGAGCACACCGGCGGCACGGCTACCTGTCAGGATCCGGCAATCTGCGAAGCCTGCGGCGTAAGCTACGGCGATTTGGATGCGAATATTCACACCCCTACGGAAGATACCATTTTCACCGTCAATGACAACGGCACCCACAGCTATACCTGTGCCTGCGGCACTGCTGTTGCCGAGGTGCCGCACACCTTGGATGTTACCACAGGCAAGTGTGTCTGCGGCGCTGACATGACTGCGATTGCCACCGTCACCGATGGCACGAACACCTACTATGCAGCCGATGCAGCAACGCTGAATCAGGCAGTAACCGCAATTCTGGAAACCGGCAGCAGAACCTTTACGGTGGAGCTTCCTGCCGATGCAGAAGCCGGGATGATCACCGCCATCCGCCGTGCCATCTGCGACACTGAGGGCGTTGCCGACGGAAGTATCAACCTCACCCTCAAGGGCGTGACTTCGATTCCCGGTACTACCAACTGGGACGGTGTTGCTTTTGGCCCCGGTGACATATATGATGAAGCCGGAGAAATTGTAGATCAGGAACTCGTTACCCAATTGGCATCTATCAATCTCCCCGATGTGACAGAAATTGGTGCTCAGGCGTTTTATTTTTGTGAAAATCTGGTTTCTGTCTCAGCACCCAAGGCGCAGACAATTGGAGCGCAGGCGTTGGGCTATACAGCACTTACATCCGTAGAATTTCCCGAATTGACGACGATCCCCACTGATATGTTCAGCGGTACCTGGACCTTGTCCTCTGCCAAATTCCCGAAGGTGACGACCATTGAACAGGGCGGATTGCTGGTTGGAG
>JAGASJ010000081.1 GCA_017621795.1 Oscillospiraceae bacterium
AACTACGGTGATGCATCCAGAAAAATAGTGGACTATATCGAGCTGTATTATAATGCTGCAAGGTTGCACTCTGGGATTGCTTATCTCATTCCAAATGAATTTTTAACTCTTTTATCTGTCAACAAAACTTGACAAGTTTCGTTATGGTGTCGGCGAAGCCGACAATTTAAATAATTGCGGGCGTATAAAACTCTATGTGAGTCCGCCTTTACTCCGCTGCTTTTTATTACTGGCCGAAATCCTCTACGCCCCAGCAGGCGGCGATAAACTTGGGAATTTCCGTATTATCTCTGATGCAATTGTGGAAGTGGTCAGTACCCTTTCCGTAGGCAAAAATCTGCACTTCCGCAGGGGTGTGGCCGTCAGAGTGGTACACAAAATCGGACGACAGGCCGCCGGTCTCGTGGTCTGCAGTGATGAGCACCATGGTATCCGGATTGTAGAAGGCGTATTCCATAAATCTGCCAATGGCCTGATTGAAATTCAGCACCCGCTGCCACATACCATCCAGGTCATTGCTGTGGCTGAATTTGTCGATATGGGCTTCTTCGTACATCAGGAAGAAGCCTTTTTTATTATCTCCCAGAAGCTGGAGCACCTGGTCCAATTCCTTGTCGCTGACGTTGTATGTACCGCACTGGATGAGTGTGCCGTAGGTGCTTGTAAGCTCTACCTGGGTTTGGGCAATGGCCTCATCGTCACCCCGATCCTTTGCGTGGGCAGAGAAGCCTGCCGGAGTCGCACCCTTTCGGCTCTCTGTGGACATCACGGCGGTAGCCATAGACAAAGAGCCTGCCAGCTCCGTCAGGGACTGTACCGGCTGCCAGGTGGAATCCAGCCCCACAAAACCGTTATGGGTTTTGTAGCCGGAGGCCAATGCGGTGGCGGCGGCAGCACTGTCGGTAGTGCCGGAGAGGGAATTGGTGGTGATCAGCCCCTGGTTGGGCAGCAGATAGCCGTAAAAGAGATCCTCTCCATCGCTGACATCCTCTGCGGTCACATCCATCTTCTCAAATATACGGGTGTGATTCTGACCCATACCGTCACCGATCAGCAAAATGTAATTTTTGGGCTTTTCGGTAATGGGGTCGTAGATCTTCAGCTCTTTGGGTACTTCACTGCTGAAAGCCTTGCCGGGGATATAGGTTTCCACAAAATAATAGGCCGCGGCGGCAATGGCAAAATAATTTCCGTCCATTGCAACGTGATTTTCGTCTGCCAAGAACCCGATCTGCACACCCTCCAGCCGGGCGTCCAGCGCCTGCGCAGTGGCATGGGGACATTCGCCTACGGCGATCACGTGGTCAAAGGTGCCGGAGGATGCCTCTGCCACCGTTAGTTCGATGCCGGTGCGCTCCAGGACCTGCGATTGAATGTAATTGGCGGCACGGAGCACGTAGTCGGGCTGGTCTTCCCCGTAGATGATGGTAAATTCCTGCAGGGGGATGCCGTTTATGGTGGTGCCCTTCTTTTGACCGCAGCCACACAGGACACAGCCTGCCAGCAAAACCACAGCCAAAACGAACGTTCCGATTCTAAAAATGGTCTTTTTCATACAAATCCTCCTAAATTCTTTACAGATCCATTATAAAAGGATGGAGTTTAAAATGCAATCTTTATTTACGAAGGTTGCCCGTATGGGCAGACTGTCTGTGGATTTTGGGCATTTTGATGGATTCCAATGGAAAAATACAGCAAAGACCCCTTGCGTTTTGTGCGAAATTGCTTTATAATAGCGTTATAATGGGAGAGAAGGAGGTTGCGGTGTATGGGCGAACTGATTGCGTTTCTGTCCGGCAAGGGCGGAACGGGCAAAACTTCCGTTTGCGCCGGTGTAGCGACTGCTTTGGCCGGCGACGGCGAAAAGGTGCTTTGCATTGATTGCGACATCGGCTTGAGAAATTTAGACATTGCTTTAGGCATGAGCGAGCTTGCCGCCCTCTCTTTTGAGGATGTGTACAGGGGGGATTATACCTTGGATATGGCTGCTGCCCATCCCCAGTATCCCACACTGCGATTTCTGACTGCGCCGATGCAGCTTTCCTCTGAGGAGCTGGACGGCGAGGCGTTCGGGGAGCTGCTGCGGGAAGCCCGGCTTTTTTACGACTATGTGTTTTTGGATGCGCCTGCGGGCATCGAACGGGGCTTTCATTTGGCCGCCTGCCACGCGGATCGTGTGGTGCTGGTCACCGGCTCCGATCCTGCTTCTGTACGGGATGCGGGTCGTGCCGCGGAGCTTTTGGAGCAGATGGGAAAGCGAAATGTGCGGCTGGTGGTCAACCGCATCGACCCGAAAATGTTTAAAAAAATGCGCCTGACGGTGGACGATATTATGGACGAGGCGGGGCTGCCCCTCTTAGGCCTGGTGCCGGAGGACCGCAATGTGGTTTTAGCTGCCGCGTTCAAAAAACCGTTACTGAAAAAAACAAAAAAAGGTGCGGCGGCGGCCTGTGGCCGTATTGCCAAACGGCTTCAGGGCTTCCGTCGGCGTGTACAATTATAAAAAGGAGAGAAGTATTGTGAATATTGCATTTTTAGCTCACGACAAGAAAAAAGAACTGATGGTGCAATTTTGCACCGCCTACAAAAGCGTGCTTTCCAAGCACACACTGTTCGCTACTGCGACAACCGGCCGCCTGATCGCGGATAATACCGGTCTGCCGATTACATTGCTCCTTTCCCACAAGCAGGGCGGTCATCAGCAAATCAACGCCCGTATTGCCTATAACGAAATTGACCTGGTTTTGCTGTTCAGCGATCCCAACAGCATTGATCCCTGGGACGACAGCCAAATTATGGAGACCCTGCGCCATTGTGACAAGAACAATGTGCCCATTGCCACCAATTTGGGCACGGCGGAAATTGCCATTATGGGCCTGCAACGGGGCGATCTGAACTGGCGTGAGATGATGCACGGCAAGCCCAAATACTAATACGAGGGATATTCAATGGAACGAATCAAACCCCGGACCTTGTCCGGTTTTATGGAGCTGCTGCCTGAAAAGCAGGTGCGGCTGGAAAAAATGATGGAGGTCCTGCGGAACACCTACAGCCTTTACGGCTTTGCCCCGCTGGACACGCCTGCCATCGAGGATGCGCAGATCCTGCTGGCAAAGGGCGGCGGCGAAACGGAGAAGCAGATCTATCGCTTCCAAAAGGGCGACAGCGACCTGGCTCTGCGCTTTGACCTGACTGTACCTCTGGCAAAATATGTGGCACTGCACTATAACGACCTGGCGTTTCCCTTCCGCCGTTACCAAATCAGCAAGGTTTACCGGGGGGAACGGGCACAGCGGGGCCGCTTCCGGGAGTTTTATCAGGCGGATATCGACATCATCGGTGACGGCAAATTAGATGTACTCAACGAGGCAGAGATCCCTGCCATCATCTACCGTGTTTTCCGCGGCTTTGGACTGACCAGGTTCCAAATTCGGGTCAACAACCGCAAGATCCTCAACGGCTTTTACGGGATGATGGATCTGACTGCCCAAAGCGGTGACATTATGCGCACCGTGGACAAGCTGGATAAAATCGGTCCGGAAAAGGTCAAGGCCATTTTGTGCACCGATTGCGGCCTGAAAGAGGAGCAGGCATCGGAGATTTTGCGGTTTATCTCCATTTCCGGCAGTAATGCCCAGGTGCTGTCTGCGCTGGAGGGCTATTGCGGTAAAAATGAGATGTTTGATACCGGTCTTGCGGAGCTGCGGCAGGTGACCGACCATTTGGCCGCCTTCGGCGTACCGGAGGAGAATTTTGCGGTGGATCTGACCATCGCCCGTGGACTGGATTACTACACCGGCACCGTGTATGAGACCACCCTTTTGGATCATCCGGAAATCGGCTCTGTGTGCAGTGGCGGCCGTTATGACAATTTGGCAGGCTACTATATCGATAAGCCCCTGCCCGGCGTGGGCATTTCCATCGGTCTGACCCGTCTGTTTTACGTGCTGGATGAGCAAGGCCTGCTCAATCCCACCCTTCCCAGCGCACCGGCAGACGCACTGGTACTGCCTATGACGAATGACCCGGCCCCTGCCATCGCACTGGCAGAGCAGCTGCGCAGTGGCGGCGTGCGGGTGCAGCTTTACGCAGAGCAGAAGAAGTTTAAGCAAAAGATGAGCTATGCGGATAAGCTGGGTGTGCCTTATGCGGTGCTGTTGGGCGAGGACGAACTGAACGAGGGTGTCTGCTCGGTGAAGAATATGACCACCGGTGAGCAGTGCAAGCTGACTCCCCGGGATGCCGCCGCCTATATTTTACAGGGCTTGCAGGCACAAAACGGACCGATCATCTTGGAGTAAAATGGAACAAAAATTTATTTTAGCCTGGGAAAAGGCCCGCAATGAGGCTGCCGCCTTAGGGGTGCGGATGCGTCCCGTGGAAAAAAGCAAGGCTTTGGAGCTTGCCCGCCGCTGTCTTTCCGGCAATCGGGACAGTGAGGGCTTTGGGGCACTGCAAAAGCTGGGACGCCTGGATCTGTCGCTGGAAGCACTGGCAATCCATAAGTCCTATACCGCCCTCTTTACAGACGAGCAGGCCAATAACGCTCTTATGCGCCTGCTGGATGCACAGTATTTATAATGCATAATTCATAATGCAAAATGCATAATTTAACGAGACGGCAATGCCGTCTCGTTTTTGTCTATTATTTTGCAAAGTGTTTGCGGAATTTGTTTTTCCAGTACGGCCAAAAGGCGATGAGCTCCGCAAAGATGCACATTACCAGTGCGGCGAACACGTCCACCACAGAGTGCTGTTTGACAAATACGGTGGAAATACAGATGAGGATGACCCAGATCCAAATGGTGGTTTTCACCCATTTTCTGGCAGTAGGGTCTTTGCCCCAGGCGGAGGCAACCGCCAAGGAATAGGCCACGTGCAGAGAGGGACACACACCGGTGTTGGTATCGGTGGTATAGAGCACCTTTACCGCCCAGGTGGCAATATTGCTTCGGGGAAATTCCGACACGGCGTGAAGAGGATGCTCCTGCCACAGACCGGCAGGCCGCAGGTCCTGACGGCTGGGGAAGAACACATAGCTGATAATCGCCACGATCTGACAAAACAGAATGTATTTGGACATACCCTTAAAGGTATCCACCTTATACAAAAGAAAATAGAAGATGGCAAACCACATCAAAATATACCAGGACACGTAGGGGATGATGAACCACTCGTTAAAGGGGATCTTGGAATCCAGCGGAGAATACGCCACCCAGCACTTCAGGGGGTCGATGTTCCGTTCGGTCCAGGCGAACATCTGCAAATAGATGATCCAGCCCACAAAGTAGAACAGATGGCGAAATTCAGGGCCGGTTATATTGGAAAGGCGCACCTTCCGGTAATCAATCACCGGTTTTCTCATAGTTCGTCTCCTTCTCTTTTCTCTTGATAAATTTACGCACGATGCGCACTAAAAACGGACGCAGCTTGATTTTCCACAAATAGCGCAGAGCGTAAGTATGTGTGATCATAAAAACGTAGAGCTTATAGCCCTTGCTTTTTTCGCAGTCGACCTTCTTTTTCTTGTCGCGGAAGAAGCCGGTCAGTACGCCCAAAACATAGTCTTTCGGTACGTACTCTTTTTTGTAGGTGTTGTCACCGCGGATCACGTAGCAGTCCTCCCGCACCTCCAAAATGCGGTGCAGTACCAACAGGTCATAGTTTTTACGGCGGTACAGAGGCACATCGTTCTTTTTCAGGGGACGGGTCACAGGCTCGATCACCACAATATCCCGTTCCTGCCGCAGCATCGGCCGCATACTGACCCCCAAGGTCAGCGAGTGATAGGCGCCGATCTCGGCCATATCCTTTAGTGCTTCTTCGGCATTTGTGATCCCGGCGGGAGACATTTTTTCTGTGTCAGCAGTCATTAAAAGATCTCCCTCCCAAAAATTGTCATACCTACCAGCATAATATATTCTATTTTAACCTTAAAGTCAAGGCTTGATACGCCGAACGAACCGATGACGGGCATATATTCCTGTTGCGCGCATAAAGTGGAGCAGGAGGGGATGGCTTTGAAAAAAAGAAACCTAATCATTATGATCGGCGGCATGATCGGCGCGATCTTACTGGCGGTGGGACAAATGATGCCTGCCGCCATTCCTACAGCTGCCTGGGGCTTGCATTTTACGGGACAAGGACTGCAGCCCTCCGGGCCTGCAAGCGCCCAGCAGCTCAAACAGTACGATGCCTATTTTGTGGGAGATCGGGACGAAAAGGTGCTGTATCTGACCTTTGATGCAGGCTACGAAAACGGTTACACCGCCGAAATTCTGCAGACGCTGAAAAAGCACCGTGTGCCTGCCGCCTTCTTTTTGGTGGGGGATTATTTGAAGCGCAACGGGGACTTGGTGCGGCAAATGGTGGAGGACGGACACCTGGTGTGCAACCATACCATGACCCATCCCAATATGAGCGAAATTGCAGATCTGCCGTCCTTTGGGACACAGCTGCAGGGCGTGGAGGATCTGTTTCGGGAGATCACAGGAAAGGAACTGCCGAAGTTTTACAGGCCGCCTCAGGGCGTATACAGCCAGGAAAACCTGAAAATGGCGCAGGAATTGGGGTATACCACGGTGTTTTGGAGCCTGGCATACGCCGATTGGGATAACAAGCAGCAGCCCACACGGGATCAAGCCTTTTCCAAGCTTTTGCCCCGCACCCATAACGGGGCGGTGATCCTGCTTCACGCCACCTCGGCTACCAACGCCCAAATATTAGACGAGCTGCTGACCCGCTGGAAGGATCTGGGTTATCGCTTTGCACCTCTTACGGAGCTGTCATAGGATTTTCCCGTCAAATGTTGCAAAAAACTCTTGAAAAATGGAAGAAATATACTATAATAAGGGGTAGAAAGTATCACGGGCTTTTTAGGTGCAGGAGCTTTGCTGCGATCTGCAGGTTTGGGGCTGCTGTGCTGACAAAATAATCACAAAGGAGAAAAAAGATGGATATTCTGAAGAAGGTATTTCCGCTGTCTTTCAAGGTTGAGGACCTGAAGGCATTTGTGATCGCACTGGTGGTTTACGTACTGGTAGACATCGTCTGCGGTGTGGTGATCGGCTTGCTGGTCAAGATTCCGGTGATCGGCGTGATCTTCTCCATTTTGGGCTCTGTCATCGGCCTGTATGCGCTGGTGGGCATCGTCCTGGCCATCCTGGCATACCTGAAGGTCATCAAGTAAGATCTGTCCCAAAAGAAAACCGTATTTTTTAAATTCGCACCTCTTTCGAGGTGCGAATTTCCTTAGGCCTTTTGGCTTTTTGACTTGACGCAAATATTAAAAAGAAGTATAATCGGACAAAAAGGAGGTGAAAAAGATGAAAAAGATTATTGCGTTACTTTTGAGCTTGATGCTGGTGTTCTCCCTGGCCGCTTGCGGCGGCAGCGACAAAGCTGATGCGGATAACTCCAAGATCAAGGAGTATGTGGCAGAAAACAAGGCAGAACTGCTGAGCTCTATGGAGCAGAGCTTTGCTGCCAGTGCCGGTTTGTCCTGCGATTCCGATATTGAAGTAAAGGGCATGGGCTTTGTGATCTCCATCAACATTCACGGCTTGGACAATGTTCCCGCAGAGCAAAAGGCACAGATGAAAGATGCATACGAGGGCCTGTCCGGCACCTTCGAGTCTGCGTTGGAACTGATGCAGAAGGATCTGCCCGAGCTGGAGTACTACCAGGTCGATGTCTGTGAAGAGGACGGCGATCTGCTGGCATCCATTGTTGCAGGCGACAAATAATATCCCTAATAAAAAAGACCGCTGATTTAGAGTCGTACTCTAAAGGACAGTCTTATGTAGGATACGGTGTAACCCGTGAGGGTTGCACCGTTTTCCTTTGTTTCAAGCGGATTTTAGCGGCTTTTCTCGTATTTCTTCCATTGCCGCAATCAATTCTTTTTCTGTTGGAATATTGATGATGCCCACCGCTGTAAAAGAAATATCAATTGGAACGTGCTTTGTCCCACTTTCATCCTTTTCGCTATTGTGAACATCAATCCGCTTAATCAAAGTGTTTACAATCGTGGGTGTTAATTCTTTTAAGTCAATAC
>JAGASJ010000082.1 GCA_017621795.1 Oscillospiraceae bacterium
CAGCTTGGTTGGCGAGGTGATGAATAAAACCCTGTTGGCAAAGCTGAACCGAGCCCGTACCCGTGCGGGGCGGTGTGAAGCGGTTTTGGGTATGGAACATTTGGACAAGGTGATCGACATCGACCAAAGTCCGATTGGACGTACCCCCCGATCCAATCCCGCCACCTATACCGGGCTGTTCAATGACATTCGTGACCTTTTTGCATCTACAAACGATGCAAAGATCCGCGGATATAATGCAGGACGGTTTTCCTTCAATGTTAAGGGCGGCAGATGTGAAGCCTGCGGCGGTGACGGACTGGTAAAAATCGAAATGCACTTTTTGGCGGACGTCTATGTGCCTTGTGAGGTTTGCGGAGGACGCCGCTACAACCGCGAGACGCTGGAAGTGACCTATAAGGGGAAAAACATTGCGCAGGTGTTGGATATGACTGCCGAGGAAGCCGTGGAATTTTTTGAAAACCTTCCGAAAATTCGTCACAAGGCGCAAACGCTGGTGGAGGTTGGCCTTGGCTATGTTAAGCTGGGACAGTCCAGCACCACATTGTCCGGTGGTGAGGCACAGCGTGTCAAGCTGGCAACGGAGCTGTCTCGTGTTTCCACAGGTCGCACCATTTATATTTTAGACGAGCCTACTACAGGCTTGCACGCGGCGGATGTTCATAAGCTCATTGACGTTTTGAACAGACTGGTGGATGCGGGAAATACCGTATTGGTGATCGAGCACAACCTGGATGTGATCAAAACTGCTGACCATATTATTGACTTGGGCCCGGAAGGTGGCGACGAGGGCGGTTACGTGATCGCACAGGGTACGCCGGAAGAAGTTGCCGCTATGGAGCAAAGCTATACCGGCCATTATTTGAAGCCCTATTTATAAAAAAAGTCGGGTGCATTGCACCCGACAGGCAAATTATAGATTTTCGTACATAGAGGCGGACAACACATCGGAAAGCTCGATCAAGGCTTGGCTTTGGCCACCGTAAATATCCGGAATAACGACGGGCGTACGTACGACCACTGTGCTGCTTTTCTTCAGCGTAATGCTCATTGTAATGCGCATCATTCCATCATCGGTTTTTTGAGTCAGCACTGTTCCGCCGTGGTTGCCGGCTGCAGACTTGATAATCGCCATACCGAGCCCCATTCCGTAACGGGGATCTTCGATCGTCGGTGTCCGCTTGTAGCGGTTGAAAAGGTTTGCCGGAACGGTTTTACTCTCTGTCAGATTGGTGACAGAAAAAAGCAGGCGGTTGGCGGATTTTTCCACCTTGAACTCAATGGGATGGCCGTTCTTGGAAAACTTTACCGCATTGGATAGCAGATTATAAATGGCGCGTTTGATCAGTTCGCTGTTTGCATGGGCATAAATGCGCTCTTGAGGAAGCTGATATGTGCATTTAATATTGCAGGCTTCGAAAAGGGCAGATGCTTGTTCCAGCACTTCTTCGGTCAGACTGCAAAGGTCGGTATTCTCCTTCCTACTGCTGTGTAAGAGCATACCTGCATCCGACATGTTGCCAACAACTCTCTGCAGACGGAATAAACTGCGATTAAGCTGCCCTCGGGTTTTGGCATCCTCTTTGGGCAGAGCATCCAGCGCCAGCATCATCTCAGAAATGGGTGCGCGTAGGTGTGCCGCGGCAAGGGTAAATGCCCGCAGCTGATCCTCTTGCATCTGGTCTTCCAAAATGAACAGATGTTGCCCGTCCATTGTATGGATGGTACAGGGATAATCTGTGTCGCAGAATCGAACGGTAAGAAACAGGCTTCCGTTTTTTAATTGACAATAGTCCGGGTAATAAGCCCCAAGCGCGTTTTCAATAGACGCATCGGGTGAAATAAAATGGGATTGGGCAATGGGATTTACGGCGATGATGGTCCCATCTTTTACAAGGAAGGCCGGAGCATCCAGTTGCTCAAGCAAACGGTAGATGTTGTTTTTTGAATCCATACAGTCACCCCCTCTGATAGAATGTCCCGTTTCAGCATAAACTTCCGATTATTTTGTCGACATAATTCGACAGTCTTCTACCTGTCATTTTAACGCATTTTTGAAAAAACGCAAGAAAAATATGAGAAGGTGTATTTATGACAATGCAGGATGGCCACCGTGGTCGTATGAAAGCACGTTTTCTCCAGGAAGGACTGGATCATTTTGATGAACGGCATGTTCTTGAAATGCTGCTGTTTTATTGCATTCCCCGAAAGGATACAAAGCCTTTGGCGTGTTTGCTTTTAGAGCATTTTGGTTCGCTGAAAAGTGTTTTGGAGGCTTCCGCGGAGGAACTGGAAAAGGTTGAGGGTGTAGGGGAAGGCGTTTCCACATTTATCACATTTCTCAGCGCAACTGAGAGATACTATCAAAACCAGTGCGCCCAGATGTGCGCCAAAGAGGCCAACTTTATTATGAACAGCACCAAGGATTACGGTGCATACTTAAAGCCCATGTTCATCAATCGGCGGCGGGAAAGAGTGTACCTGATGTGCCTGGATGCGAAGGCGAAGGTTATAGCCTGTAAATTTATAGGAGAGGGCAGTGTAAACTCTGCCAACATTCCAATTCGCAACATTGTACAGATCGCGTTGGCGTCCAATGCAACGTCCGTTGTTCTGGCGCATAATCACCCTGCCGGCTTTGCATGGCCTTCTGAGGAGGATATTGAGGCGACCGTGCGGGTTGCCGAAGCAATGGCGGCGGTGGATATTACACTGGTAGACCACCTGATTTTTGCAGACGATGATTTTGTCTCTATGGCACAGTCACGCAACAGCAAGAGAATATTTGAAAGCGGGATGCATCATGGGCAGCTATTTTAATAAGAAAGACCTGATCTATACAGTTTATCAGGAGAAAAGTATTTCCAAGGCGGCGCAGAAGCTTTTTATGCCGCAGCCTTCTCTGAGCGTCATGATCAAACGTATAGAAGAAGAGGTAGGCGTTCCGCTTTTTGACCGCACCTGCAAGCCCATTCGGCTTACAGAGGCAGGGATGGAGTATATAAAGGCGACAGAAGCGATCCTGCACACAGAGAAAGCTTTTGAAAACTATCTGCAATCCTGCCTGGAACTGCAGACAGGCGCATTGACTATTGGCGCCAATCAGCTGCTATCTTCACTGGTGTTGCCCCGTTATATCGGACGGTTCATTGATCAGTATCCCAACATTCGATTAAATCTTGTGGACGATAATTCCGTGGTGCTGGAGAATATGGCAACTGCAGGGCAACTGGACTTGATCATTGACAATTATCCGTTGGATTCAGCCGTTTTCCAGCAACACATCTTAAGAAACGAGCATCTTCTTTTAGCAGTTCCTGCGCATTTTAGCTGTAACAGAGCACTACGGGACTACAGCCTGACATACGAGGATATCCGAAACGGAGAGCATCTGTCGGGAGAAAAAGCGGGTGTGCCGCTGCAGGCTTTTGAGGGCGTTCCGTTTGTTGCCATGACAAGAGAGAATGAGACACGGAATCGAAGCAATGAGATATTTTCAGAGGCCGGCGTCAAACCTCACATTCTGCTGGAGATCGATCGCCTGGTGACACTCTACAGCTTTGTAGAGCAGGGGAGTGCGGCGGCTATTGTCAGCGACACCCTGGTACAGTACTTGCAATCTACAGGGAAAAATGTTGTGTTTTATCGCATTGACTCTCAGTATGCTGTCCGTGCCCTTTATCTGTCTTATAAGCGCAATCGCTACTATTCAAAGCCCATGGAAGCATTTGCAAAGCTGATCCAGGAGCTGAAATAGCTTAATGCCCATACGACGATGGTCCTTGATATCTCAAGTCAGAATTTATCTTGAAATATGCAAAAATTGTGATAAAATATAGAAGAAACCGATTAAAGGAAGTGTACTTTATGAAAATAGGATGTCCAAAAGAAATCAAACCCCAGGAGGGTCGTGTTGGCTTAACGCCTGCCGGCGTGGACGCACTGGTGCGCGCAGGTCATCAGGTATTCGTGGAACAAAATGCCGGTATTGAAAGCGGTTTTACCGACGCAGAATATACAGCTGTAGGTGCAACGATCTGCTCTAAGCCTGCGGATGTTTATAATATTGCCGATATGATTATCAAGGTAAAAGAGCCTCTTGCACCGGAGTTTGATCTGTTGCGGGAAGGCCAAATTCTGTTTACCTACCTACATTTAGCACCCGATCCCGCGCAAACACAGGCGCTCCTGAAAAAGAAGGTTACTGCGATTGCTTATGAAACTGTCCAGCTTGCGGATGGCAGCCTGCCGTTGCTTGCGCCTATGAGTGAGGTTGCAGGCAGACTGTCTGTGCAGATCGGCGCCCACATGTTGGAAGCCCATTGCGGCGGCAGAGGTATTTTGCTGGGCGGCGTCACCGGTGTGGAGCGTGCCAATGTGGTGATCGTCGGCGGCGGCAATGTAGGCCTGAATGCGGCAAGAGCTGCTGCAGGCTTCGGTGCGAATGTAACCGTGCTGGATATCAACAGTAAGCGCCTGGCCTATTTGGATGATATTTTTGGAAACGGAGTACAGACACTGCTGTCCAACTCTTATAATATTGCAAAGGCAGTGCAGACTGCGGATCTGGTCATTGGCTGCGTACTGGTTCCCGGTGCGAAGGCACCCAAGCTGGTCACTGAGGAAATGGTAATGACTATGCGTCCCGGCTCTGTTTTGGTGGACGTTGCCATTGACCAGGGTGGCTCCATTGAAACCATCGACCGGGTCACGACCCATCACGATCCCTATTTTGTCAAGCACGGTGTGATCCACTATTCTGTTGCCAATATGCCCGGCGCTGTGCCCAGAACATCCACGTTGGCGTTGACCGGTGCGACGATGCCCTATGCGCTTAAAATTGCCAATATGGGCGCTGAGGCGGCCTGCAAGGCGGATCCTGCGCTGATGAAGGGTCTGAACACATACGGCGGCCATCTGACCTGCGAGGCGGTTGCGCAGGCCCAAAACCTGACATATACTGACCCCAACACAATTCTTTAAGTAGAATAAACCCCGTCCTTCAAAACCTTGTAAAGAGGTTTTAAGGACGGGGTTTGTGTATGGATTTGAGCGCTCACGATAATGAAATCCTTGCTGACGCAAGGATGAAATCAGCTAACGCCGATGTGAAGTTATGCCTTGCGGCATAGTGAAGTTTTGTGCTTTGCACAAAGTGAAGTTCAGTGCGCTATTCACTTCCGCAGAAACTTCACTGTCCGCAGGACAACTTCACTTGCGTAGCAAACTTCACGCGCCGAAAGGCGCACTTAGTTGAAAAAAGCACTGCATCTGATTTTGATACAAATGCACCCCCAATTGTTGTTAGCGGGTACAAGCTTCGAATACGTGCTTAATTCTATGCAAGAAGTCCAACGCAGCCTTAGTAGCTCCTGTAGAGTCTATAAACTTTTTTCTTTCTAGCAGCAATGTAATTGGCCCAATAAAACCTGGACGCACCATATCATTCGCTGCCACAAAAGCTTCTTTTGCACCTATAAAATCGTTCCGTTTGATAAGAATAATAATTTCTGCTAACAAACGATAAAACATCTTTTTTTGAAATGCTTGACTAAATTCGTCTGCTTGAACAGCGCTGTTATAGTAGTTTTCTAAATCATACGTGTATTCGAAATTACTGATGTGCATTTCCGTACGCATCATATGTGCAGCATATTCAGAATCATAAACAGCTCGTTTGTCCGATCTGACCGATTCCAGCGCTTCACGATATGCTTGCTTTGCACCAACATAGTCTTCGCTATTCTCTAAAATAATTGCTAAATTTTGATAGGAACGCATACGGTCATACCAATTGTCACAGTGTTCCGTTAATCCGTATTGAATTAAGGAAATTGCTTGCTTATTAAAATTAGAAGGCATAGACACAGCAGTAGTATAGCAATGCTGACAGCGATGGCTTTTGGGGACACGCTTCAAAGCTGATTTGAAAAGATCAAGCATCTCAGCAGTACATTCACCACACTCAATTCTTGCCTTAATCTCTGCAATTTTCAATATTATGCCACCTCACTTCAATGACATTATATCACGTTGCAATTTGTTTATCATTTTGCATTTTCCTTTGCGGTATTTAAGGATGCGATCAGCATTCTCTTAATTTCTTCAGCAAGAGAAAGGAGTTCATTAAAGTTATATTCTATCAGATCTGTTCTTTTCAGAAGTGTGATCCAATATATACTTTCACCGGTTTCCTTAAGCGAAATATGAAGTTTGGATATAAAATCTGCTTTACTGTTGCCGTAAACTGCTTCGTTTATATTTGCACCGATGCTTGTCGCAGAGCGAAGCAATTGTTTGGCTATAGTGGTATCTTTTTTAGATTTGGAAAACGATTCATAAAACAATACGATTTGTGTTGCAAAATCAAGAGATTTATCGAGTAAAGGACTGTTCATTCATCATCACCTCTGAATGTATTATATAATAATTCGTTATTCAAATCAATGCTTTGCGGAGCAAAGCTACCTGTTCTCTATTCTCTCTTATCTCTTCACTGGAAACGACAATTTTAGAGAAGAGAGAAGAGCGAAGAGAGAAAAGTGAAGAGAACAAAAAGAAACGACAATCTTCTTTCGAAAATTGTCGTTTCTTTTTGGCGGAGAGTGTGAGATTCGAACTCACGGTGGGTTACCCCATCACTAGTTTTCAAGACTAGCTCCTTAAACCGCTCGGACAACTCTCCATAGGGCAAACTATATCATTTTCTCACCTGAAAGTCAAGAAAAACAGTCACTTAATCCTTGCGCGTAATTTTCTTTTTTGTTCCGTCCGGATAAACGATCGCAGTATGCTCCAAGCTGCCGGTAAGGTTGGCTTTAACAGAATCAATGTAGATTCTGCGCAGCTTGTCCCGTTCTATAAGCTCTGCGTCGTTAAGTCCTTCGGCTTTGTTTTTAGCTGCCAATTCATTGATGCGCTTAATTACTTCGTTCATATCCATATCAAAAACCTCATTCATATCGGTGTATTGTTACGGCAATACGCCCTTTTTTTGTTGTACGTCCAATTTGTGTCAGCTGTACTTTTCCAAGACCGCGAACAGAAAGCTTGCATCCCTCGGTGACCGACCGATCTGCTTTTTCGCAGGGGAGGCCGTCAATAGCTACTTTTCCTGCGGTAATATATTCTGATGCAACATTTCTGCTGATTCGGAAGCCTGCCGACAGGATGCTGTCCAGTCGCAGGGAGGCAACAGTGTCGTTTATTTCGGTAAACTTTTGATCCGGCAACCGAAATGCAGACAGGGGGATCTCTTTAAGCCTTAACGCAGTGCGCCCTGCTTTTTCGAAACTTTGGAGGATATAAGGGGCAATGTCCTTAGTAACAAAAAAATGTGCAAGACCATCGGCGACCAAAATGTCTCCGATACATTCCCGGGTAATACCGCTGCCGATCAGTGCGCCCAAAAAGTCGCGATGGGAAGGTGCTTCGGTGTGATAGAAGGATGCTTCCAAACAGGTTACGGGGCCTTCCCGGTACAGCGCGGCTTCGTCACAATAATCCGGGAGATAAACCAGCATTTTGCGTTCTGCTTCGGTGTATCCGCCCCAGAAGCACAATCCGTCTTCATTTCCAAACAAAAAGTTTGCCATCTGCTGTTCTCGGGGAGAGAGAAAACCGGTATAAACGAGAATGTTTTTTTGAATTCCTCGGGATATTTTGTCCCAGAGCTTTGCAAGCAGAAGGCGGTCATCGTCGTTAGCGGCAATTTTATCAATATTTCTACGATCCATTGTATCACCTATCACATTATAACATAGCTTTTTAACATTGCAAGGAAGTTTTTTCTTGAGAATCACACAAAAATAGGCTATAATAGGGAAAATGCAAAAAGAGGTGAACAAGATGGTCGTGGGCATTATTGGCGGCGGTGCGTCCGGTATGGCGGCGGCGTTAGCGGCTGCGGAGAATTCCAACATAGAGGTTCTTTTGCTGGAGCGTCAGGCGCGTGTTGGGCGAAAATTGCTGGCAACCGGCAACGGTCGGTGCAATCTGAGTAACATCCATATAACCCCATCCTCTTATCACGGGGAAAATCCCTCTTTTTCCCACTATGCACTGAGTAAATACGATGTTTCCGATACCCTCAAATGGTTTGCGGATTTGGGTTTATACACAGTTACAGAAGAAAACGGTAGAATATACCCGTATTCTGATCAGGCAAACTCCGTAGTGGATGTGTTGCGGCTGAGCTTATTAAAGCCCAATATTACCGTACTTTTGGGTGCGGAGGTTCAGCGGATCAAAAAAGATGAGCAGGGCTTTTTGCTTTCCTGCGGAGATGCATCCTACCGTTGCGACAAGCTGATCGTTGCTTGCGGAGGACTGGCAGGAACAAAACTGGGCGGCAGTATGTCCGGCTACAAGCTGTTGGCAAAGTTAGGGCATAAATCCACCAAACTGCGTCCCTCCTTGGTGCAGATTAAGACCTCGTGGCCAGCCATTGCCTCTCTGAAGGGCGTTCGCGCAAATTGTGCTATCCGGATCCTTCACAATGAAAAGGTGTTTGCAAGAAGCTGCGGGGAGCTCCAGTTCACGGAATTTGGAATCTCCGGACCGGTGGTGTTTGAAATATCCAGAGATGTGTGTTCTGCGGATGGGAGTTGGAATGCAATACTGGATATGCTGCCCGATTGGAGCGATGAACGTTTGCTCAAGTGGCTGCGTGCACGTCGGGAAACCAGTCTCTCGGTACAGGAGTTGCTTACAGGGCTGTTGCATAACCGTTTGGGTAGGGTCTTGATTCAATCTGCAGGCATTTCTATGAGTAAGCAGTGTGCAGAGCTGTCTGATTATGAACTGCAAAGCATTTGCACCGGTGTAAAGTGTTTTGAACTGGCACTGACCGAGCCTATGGGAATGGATAGCGCTCAGGTAACAGCCGGAGGCATTTTGACAGAGCAATTTGATGACAAAACAATGGAGAGCCGTCTTGTTTCAGGGCTGTATTGTTGCGGAGAGCTTTTGGATATTGATGGTGATTGCGGCGGCTACAATTTGCAGTGGGCTTGGAGCTCCGGCAGATTGGCAGGCCACAGTGCAGGGAAGGAATAAAATGATACGAATTCGGGAAATCTCTATGCCGCCCGAGCATAATGTGGCACAGCTGTCCTACGAGGCAGCACGGGCGCTTAAAATCTCCAATTCAAAGGTTCGACGGGTGAAAATTATCCGCCGCAGTGTGGATGCCCGTAAAAAACCGGAGATTCGTGTGATTTACACCATAGATGTGGCTGTAGACGGCAATGAAAATAAAATACTGAAGCAATCCGGATGCAAGCGGGCGCAGCTTGCGCCTGTGCACTTTTATAAGCCGCCCAAATCTGCTCCACCCCAAGAATTTCCCCCGGTGGTGGTGGGTTTTGGACCGGCGGGAATGTTTGCGGCGCTTATTTTGGCCATTGCGGGATTGCGTCCTGTGGTGCTGGAACGGGGCGCTGATGTGGATACCCGCCATCAAATGGTGCAATCTTTTTTTGATGGTGGCGCGCTGGATGTTCATACCAACGTACAGTTTGGAGAAGGCGGTGCCGGCACATTTTCTGACGGCAAGCTGAATACCGGTGTAAATAACCCCCGCATTGGTTGGATTTTGGAGCAGATGGTCGCCGCAGGAGCAGGGGAGAGCATTTTGTTTGATGCCAAGCCCCACGTGGGCACGGATGTATTGCGTACAGTTGTGCGCAATATTCGCAACAGAATCATTTCCTTAGGCGGTGTGATCCGCTTTGGCGCGCAGGTTACTGACATTCTGAAAACCGACGGGAAGGTTACAGGCGTTAAAATCAATAATAGCGAGATACTTCCCTGTGAGCAGGTAATTTTTGCCATAGGGCACAGTGCCCGTGATACGTTTGAAATGCTGAAAACAAAGTCCTTTCCTTTGGAGCAGAAGCCTTTTTCTATGGGTGTTCGCATTGAGCATCTGCAGAAGGATGTGGACTTTGCACAGTATGGGAAAAACGATGCTGTGCTACCGCCTGCGGACTATAAGCTGGTGAAGCATTTGGACGAGGAGACGGTTTATACCTTCTGTATGTGCCCCGGTGGATACGTGGTCGCCGCGGCATCGGAAGAGGGGGGCGTTGTTACAAACGGTATGAGCTATGCAGACCGTGGGGGTGTCAATGCCAACGCCGCACTGCTCGTTACGCTGAATCCGCGGGATTTCCCAAGCGATGACCCCCTGGCAGGAATGTATTGGCAACGGCAGCTGGAGCAAAAGGCGTATGCTGCCAGTGGAAGCTATAGGGCACCTGCCCAAAAGATCGGCGATTTTCTCAAGGGGCAGGCATCACAGGGAGCAGGCAAGGTACAGCCTACCTACCGCCCGGGGGTTTACTGGTGCGATCTGCATCAAATTTTGCCGGAAAAGATCACAAATGCATTAAAAACCGCAATTGTCGATTTGGAGCATAACCTGCACGGCTTTTCTGATCCTGAAGGGGTGCTGACTGCACCGGAGACCCGCAGTTCTTCACCGGTGCGCATCGTTCGTGACGAAGAAAAACAGTGTGTCAACTTACGGGGCTTCTATCCCGCAGGGGAAGGCGCAGGCTATGCAGGCGGTATAATGTCTGCCGCAATAGACGGCATTGTATGCGCAGAGGCGCTGATTGCTCAGCTTTCTTAGGAAGGGGAGGATGGTATGCAATTTCAGCGTATATATGTGGAAATTGGAAACATCTGTAACCTCTCTTGTAGCTTTTGTGCGGGCACAGTACGCCGCAAGAAGCAGATGACAGAGGAGGAATTTCGGCACATTGTCCGTAAGCTTAAAGGATACACCGACTATCTTTATTTTCACGTGATGGGCGAGCCGTTGCTTCACCCCTTGCTGGAACAATTCCTTCAAATATCAAAGGAAAACGGCTTTAGCGTATGCATTACCACCAACGGTACATTGCTTCCCCGGTCGGAGGAGATACTACTGCGCAATGCCGATTGCATACATAAGATCGCCATTTCCCTACATGCCCAGGAGGGCAATGGGCAAAAGGATGATGCATATATTCACAATGCCATTTCCTTTGCCAAAAAGGCGGCCGATCAGGATGTTTTTACAGTTCTTCGTTTGTGGAATGAGGATAGTGCCGAGGGTCTGGGGAGAAACACGCAAAATGCCCGTATAGAGCAAATACTGCATCAGTCCTTTCCGATGCCCTGGAAACCCCGCCGGAAGGGCTTTCGGCTGGACAGATACATCTTTTTGGAGTATGATGGGGTGTTCACGTGGCCCACAGAGAGCACGGCGGATCAATGCGCAGAGGGCTTTTGCCACGGTATGCTTCATCAGCTTGCGGTGCTTGCAGACGGCACGGTGGTGCCGTGCTGCCTGGATGCCAACGGGGAGATCCCATTAGGCAATCTTTTTGAAAGCAGCTTGCAGGAATTGTTGGAGCAGCCAAGAGCAACCAATATGCGGGAGGGACTGCGCCGTGGTGAACTGGTGGAAGCCTTGTGCCAAAAGTGCACATTCTCCCGCAGATTTTCCTTAAAATAAAAAAACAAACCCCTGAAGCGTTGCTTCAGGGGTAAAGTTTTGAAAATCAGATTACAGATACTTGGTGGTGTTCACCTTGACGCCGGGGCCCATGGTGGAAACAACAACGCAAGAACGGATATACTGACCCTTTGCTGCAGCGGGCTTAGCCTTCACAACAGCGCTGATCAGAGTGTCCATGTTCTCACCCAGCTTCTCTGCGCCAAAGGAAACCTTGCCGATGGGGCAGTGGATGATGTTGGTCTTGTCCAAACGGTACTCCACCTTACCGGCCTTGATCTCAGAAACAGCGCCTGCAACGTTGGGGGTAACAGTGCCGGCCTTGGGAGAGGGCATCAAACCCTTGGGGCCCAAAACCTTACCCAAACGGCCAACCACACCCATCATATCGGGGGTAGCTACAACAACGTCGAACTCGAACCAGTTTTCCTTGGTGATCTTTTCAACCAGCTCCATGCCACCGGCGTAATCAGCGCCTGCTGCCAGAGCCTCGTCCACCTTGGCGTCCTTAGCAAAAACCAGAACGCGGCGGGTCTTGCCGGTACCGTTGGGCAGAACAACTGCGCCACGAACCTGCTGGTCGGCGTGACGGGAGTCAACGCCCAACTTGATGTGCAGCTCGACGGTCTCGTCGAACTTAGCGGAAGCGCCCTTCACAACCAGATCCAGGGCCTCGCTGGGATCATACTGAACAGAGCGGTCAATCAACTTGGCGCTCTCCTGATACTTTTTGCCTCTAAACACTTGTAATATCCTCCTTATAGTGGTGATGCGGAAAAATCCTCCCACATTATCGGGTCAATAGCCCGAACAGTAAAAATCAGTCTACAACAGTAACGCCCATGGAGCGGCAAGTGCCGGCTACCTGGGATTCTGCGGCTTCGAGAGAGTTGACGTTCAGGTCAGGCATCTTGGTCTTAGCGATCTCGGTGATCTGAGCCTTTGTGATGGTGCCAACCTTGGTCTTGTTGGGAACGCCGGAGCCCTTCTCCAAACCGATTGCTTTCATAACCAGCAGGGGAGTCGGAGGGGTCTTGGTAATAAAGGTAAAGCTGCGGTCAGCATAAACGGTGATAACAACAGGGATCTTGTAGCCCTCCATTGCCTGGGTACGGGCGTTGAATTCCTTGATGAAAGCAGCGATGTTAACACCGTGCTGGCCCAGAGCAGGACCAACAGGGGGGGATGCGGTTGCCTTAGCGGCGTTGATCTGAAGCTTGATAATGCCAGTAACTTTCTGTGCCATAATAAGCACCTCCTGAATAAAATGTGGTAATATGCGCAAAAGCGCATTTCTTGCGGGGTGTTACCCCTCCCACGTTCCAACCGTAAAAACGGTTCGATGCGTTTATTGGGATATGACTTCCACTTGATCGAGTTCAAACTCGACGGGAGTCTCGCGGCCAAACATAGAAACGACTACGCTGACTGCATTTTTGTCGACATCGATGGATTCCACCGTGCCAATAAAGGAAGAAAGGGGACCGTCGACAATGCGGACACTGTCGCCAACGGCATAGTTGACGATGATTTCCCGCTTTTCAACGCCCATCTCATAAACTTCCTCGTCGGTCAGAGGAATGGGATCGCTGCCGGTGGGGCCAACGAAACCGGACACGCCGCGCACATTGCGGATCACGTGCCAGGTGTCATCACTGTAGACCATTTTCACAAACACATAGCCGGGGAACAGCTTGCGGTCATAAGTCTTGCTCATACCGGATTCGGTGATTTCGGTAACCGTTTCCATAGGAATAGAGATGACCAGGATCTTATCCTGAAGCTGACGGCTTTGGATCGTTTTTTCAATGGTGGCCTTTACAGTGTTTTCATAACCGGAATAGGTATGAACAACATACCACTTTGCTGCCTCTGCCATAGGTTACACCTTAGCCCTTGAGCTTCAGCAGACTGCTGATACCCAAGCCTGCGACATAGTCGAAGATCCAAATGAAAGCGCCGACGATGACTACGCAAGCCAGCACGATCAGTGTGTTCTTCAGAACCTGGCGGGGGGTGGGCCAAACTACTTTTCTCAGCTCACTGCGCAGTTCGCGGAAGTATCTGGCGATACCACCGAAGAAGCGCTTGAACCAGTTTGCCTTTTTTGCTTCTGCCATGATAGCTGCCTCCTTACTTCGTCTCGTTGTGGACAGTGTGCTTTCTGCAGAATCTGCAGTACTTCTTCATTTCGAGACGATCGGGGTCATTCTTCTTGTTTTTCATGGTGTTGTAGTTTCTTTGCTTGCACTCGGAGCATCTCAAAGTGACTTTAACGCGCATAACGGCACCTCCTTAATATTGCCTCCCTGTATCACTTCGGCTATGAAAGATTTAGTAAGCAGTCAACTACAATAACTGCTCCGAAGCTGAAAAATGGGCACAAAAAAATAACCCTCTTTTCACAGGTAAGGACATTCTAACATAGAGGGGGTATAAAGTCAACAGCTTTTTGCGTAAATTTCTGTGATTTTTGCTTTATTTTTACAGCATTATGTATTATAATGATTCAAAAGCAAAAAAGGAGTTTTAATTATGCGTGTGATGGGTGTAGATTACGGCGATGCCAGGACGGGTGTAGCGGTTTCGGATTTATTGTGCAGTATAGTTGGTACAACCACGGTCATTCACAGCCGAAATATGGAAAAAACTGTAAATCAGCTTTGCCAGATCGTAAAAAAAGAAGAGGTAGGGGAGATCGCGGTAGGGCTTCCCAAGAATATGGACGGCACCGAGGGTGCACGGGCAGAGCTTTGCCGAAGCTTTGCCCGAGAGCTGGAGAAGGCGACTGGATTGCCTGTGAAGCTGTGGGACGAACGGCGCACCACTGTGGAAGCCCATAATATCCTGTCACAGCACAACTACCACGGGCAAAAACGGAAGAACACTGTAGATGCGGTGGCCGCCGCCCTGATTTTGGAGGGGTATTTGGCATTTCGTAAGCGCTAATTGGTATTGTTGCTTTTATCTTTATACAGAATTTCCCGAGTTCCTGTAATAATCAGCAAGCCGCCGAAAAGCTTTTTCAGTAGGTTAAGCGGGAACGAGGATGAGAAAAATGAGAAAACAGCCGATGCGATACAGCCGGCAATTACAGCGGGGAGCACTTTTCCAAGGGGAAGTGTTCCTTGTTTTTTTCTGAAGACAGAGCTGATGATTGCACTGGGAATAAAGAACAAAAGATTGTAGATTTTCGCAACAGGATATGCCATATCCAGCATCAAAGTCAGATAAAGGATCAGCAGGCTTCCTCCGCCGATCCCCAACCCTGCCAAAAAACCTAAAACAGTAGAAACAAAAAATGCTACCATATATACCGAATCCCTCCCCAAAGGATAAAAAGACCTAAAAGCTTGTGCAGGTATTTTACGGGAATATGCTTTCCCAAAATGCCGCACAGCACCCCGCCGGCAGTGCTGCCTAAAAGATAGGGAAGAAGTGCTGTCAGTTTTACGCCTTCCCATGGAAGAAGGAACAAAAGGGAAATAATACATATCGGAAGAATAATTGCAACAGAAGCGGGAAATACCTCCTGCCGGGAAAGACAGGTAAATGAAAGCAGCGGCACCAAAACCATGCCGCCCCCTGCGCCGAAGGTCCCGTTTATAATTCCTGCAGACAATCCTGCAAGGATAAGCGGAATGAGCTGCTTCTTTTTCATAAAAAATACCTCCTGTGGATGTTTTTCCACAGGAGGTGATTTTTATTGGTTCTATAATAAATGTTGGGGTCAGGCTTAATGAGCCTGACCCCATCGTCATAAATAATAGTTGAGCATAGAGAACAAAATCCTTAGAATAAAAAGTACCACCAATCCACCCAAAGGAGGTTCCCTATGCTCATGAAAG
>JAGASJ010000083.1 GCA_017621795.1 Oscillospiraceae bacterium
ACATTTACTTTTACAACCATGAACGAATCCAAAACAGAACGGGAGTGGCGCCGCTGACGCTACGCCACTCCGCTTAAAATTCAATTATCCTGCAAGGGAGTCCCTTTTTTGTGCTGTTCGCACAAACTGGGGCAGTTCACACAGGCCGTTCCCTACAGTTGGATTTAATTTTATCCAAGCCTTTGGCTTGGATTTCATCCTTGCGAAAGCAAGGATTTCATTATAACAGGGCTCTGTGGTGGCTGTTTTTCAGCCACCACAGAGCTTTTTTCTCAAAAATCCTCCGACTGTCAATAAGAACGCGCATTTTTCTCTAAAGTTGCGCGAATTTAATTAGCACGCAAACCGTCCCTCCTGCGCTAAACGTGGAGGGTATGCTCGTCCTCAAAGGTGGTCTTAGCCATCCAGCGCACCGATCCCGCGCAGGATACCCAAAATCTTTCGGACATCCTCGGCGATAATTGCCTCGGGTGCGTCATATTTGGCCATCAAACGTGCGATGATTTCCGCCTCAGTGATTTCCTCTGCCAGGCAATTCACGATGAATGCTGCTGTCTGATTACTGCGCACAAGTCCGCTGAAAGACCCATCAACAGAGAGCAGGATATTTTCTCCTGCCATTTCGCGGGATATAAATCCAGATTTCAGTTTCATTTTTCGTCCCTTCATCTTTTCAAAATCAAGAGAAACGGCGAGACGGTTCGCCTCGCCGTTTCCAGGTTTGACTGTCATCAGTTGCAACCGATCTTGACCCATTCACCATCAAAGCTGCCGGCGTTCTTGTATTCACAAGCATCACCGCTGGTAGCAATCACGTCTGCAACCTCAAATTCTACGACTTCCATCTCTGCACGAATGTACTTTTTCACGGCGTTTCCTCCTTTCGGAAATATTCTATGAAAAACGACTGCGTCGATTTCATCCTTTTTGGATTATCTGCGTCGGGTCAACAGAACAGCTCGTCGCTGTCATCTGCCTGGCTGTTCCATTGCCACCGCTGATACTCCTGCAACATAGCCCTCCGGAGCTGCCAGTTTTTTTCTTCCCGGTGCTGCCGGTAACAAACGCTGTTCACCGGACATTTTTTCAGCTTCACGCAATCCGGATAGATAACACAGTTGGCACACTCCGGAATTTCCGAAATGCGTTCCTTCCAGCTTTTTACTACGGACTGGTCAAATTCCTCATGGTCGATATGACCTATAAAATCACTGTCGCTGTATTGATCGCACAAGCCGATTTCTCCGGTGGGTGCAATGAGAACCGCATCCTCACCATCCGCTATACAGGAATTTAGCTTCAGTTTCTTTCTGATTCCACGGAAAATATCCAGTCCATAGCTGTCAATTTTCGCTCTCAGCCGATATATGGCTTCAAACCGCTCTTGCCACTGGGATTCTGTCCGGAAATTGGCCATAGGGGTCTCCGCATCGAAAATATGTTGGGCGTAGATTGTGAGACCTTTCTTTTCTGCAAAGCGTTCCGCCAATTCGTCCACCAGCGTCATCAGGTCCGCTGCGTTGTATAGATCCATATTCAGCCGAATGATTACTCGAATGCCCGCATCCAGCAATCGCTCAATATTTCCCATTACTGTCTGGTAGGGGCTGCCTTCCCGGTATATGTATCTTTTGCTGCGGTTGTAAACTGCTTCCGTTCCATCCAAAGTAATTTGAACATTTTGCATATTCCATACTTCTTTGGCCTTTATCACAGCTTCCTGGTCAAACAGATAGCCGTTGGTAGCGATTCTCGAATAGAATTCAATACCTGCCTGACACAAATCCTTGCAAATGATATCCATCGCATTCCAGTTGTACAGCGGTTCACCGCCAAACCATACCAATGATACGGGCTTTCTGCCGCAGTGCTTTTGGATATATACGGCGGTTTTATGGGCAGTTTCTTCGCTCATGGGTATTCGGGAGCGGTCTTTTTCGAAACAGTAAAAGCATCGGGCATTACAGTCGGTGGTTGTCAGAATCGTATAGGTGGTGATGGCGGAGGGCTTCTTCGCGTTGCTGTGCAGAACCCATTTGACCATATCCGCATACTTTTTCTCGTCCAGATTTTCCGGCACAACAAACCAATGTGCTTTTAAATAATCATTTTCCATCCATCGGGCAAATTCTTCATCGGTCAGAAACAGCATTTCTCTGGTCAGGACATTGAACAGCAGCACACCACCGTCCACGCTTTCCTGAACGCAATATTTCAAAAGGCGGTATCCCTGTTCAGAAGGCTTTGCCTTTCCCAAAATGGAAAGTACAGGTTTCTGTGCAGAACAAATCGTTTCCAAGTTGCGTCCCTCCAGTTATGCTCCGGATTACGTGGTTCCACCTGCTGTGCGGCGCACATCTTGTTTGAATCCATTTATACCATCCTATTATGCCACGTTGCGATCAAAAAATCAATAGAGACCTTCCCAATTCTTCTTTGCGCTTATCAATTGAAGCACAGGGGTCGTTCTATATGTTAAAAGGAGGACAGGGAACGGCTCATAGAACAGGGAACTATTCTGCGTCATCGTTCCTCGTCTCTCCTTCAGGCTACCTGCCCAAAGTCGGCAAGTAGCCGGGGTGGCTCAAAATGGATATGTAGGGAATGACCTATGTGTCATTCCGCAGACTATTCCTCAAATTACGCAAAAAGGAACGGCACACAGGCCGTTCCTTACAGTTGGAATTTAAGCAATGCTCATTTTATAGGGTGCCTTATTCGCGTTGGGACAGCCCCCTTTTACACAAGGGGGCCTCTGACTTAAGCAAACCAGACGACTTTTTCAGGCTTGCGCTTTAAAAGCGCTTCGGGAGCAATATCTGCCATGATCTCATTTTTGAGCACATCGAGATAGGCATCGTAGTTTTGGGGATGCAGGGCGTATTTGTGCTTTCCAAACTGATCTGCGTTTTCCGGGGAAAGCATCCAAATCTTCGCACCCTCGTTCCGAAACAGCTCTTCCACAGTCATATCAAGCTGATGCAGGACGTTTAAGGTCTTTCTCAGCGTGCTTCTGTATTCCAGCACACTTTTTACCGCGTTTTTCAGCGTCTTTTCGTTCCAAAGGTATACTTCATTTTTGGCTTTGGTATACTTCAGAAGCAAGCTTGCCACCGTGGCCGCGATGGTCATTTTGCAGGTGTATGCCGCCACTGCCTCGGCAACAGGCCATTGGGTTTTTTCCAGCAGATAGGAAAGCTCCTCATCCGAATCGGCTTTTTCGTATGCCTTGATCTGCTGATGCAGGGAAGCGGTGGTAGCCAAAAAAAGCGGATCCATCTGAGACAGGGTGTTTTCAAAAATGCCCAAAGAATCCTCTGCTACGATCTTCCAAAGCAGACGTTCCCGTTCAATGATGAGCTGGGCTTCCAGCAGATCATCCGTTCTCTCAGCAACGGCGAAAAGCTGCTCGTATGCGGCCTTGCCCCTTGCCCGTTGGGGATCGTTGCAAAGCTCGTTGTATGCCGATTGGTATTGCATCAGGTATTCCCTTACGGTGGGCAGGGAAGCGGCTGTTGCGTTACTGCCTGAGGAGTCAGCCGGTGCCGCGCTGGTGCCGGACATCGCCACCTTGGTAATGAGGGACATATATTCTTCCTGAAGACCGGATGCCGCGTAATTGCCGTAGAACGCGCCAATATCGTTTTGCCTTTCCGCAAACGCTGTAAGACGTGCTTTATAGTCGTCCACCTGCTGCTGCAGGGCGGGATTGGAGATGGGATACATATTAAAGGCGTCCAGTGTGGCCTTGATCATTTGATATATCATATCATTCATCTGTTACACCCCGCTTTCGCTGTATGTGTAAGCCCCATCCAGGGTATCCGGGGCGGTAACATATACCTTTGTGGCCTTGGTTTTTGCCAGGTTTATGCGTCCTGCTTCCTGAATTTCATCCTTCGCCGCAGCAACCTTTTCAAAGCACAGCTCAAACTCGTTGCGGATCTGTGCCCCTTCTTCTTCCATCGCATCTTGTATACCGTTGCTTCCGCCCAAAATGTCTGCAACCGTTTTCACAAAGAGGTCGTAACCGGCATCGTTGCAAGGAATCAGCTTTCTGAAATGGGCATCGACTGCCAGCGCAGAAAAATCACTGCTGGGCAAATTCAGCTTTGATGCGCCGCAGCGGATATCCTTGATGGCGTCCTCCATTTCGATATGGTCACTGGGGGGACAGCAGGACAGCCTTAAATAGGACCGGTAGATGTCTGCAAAGGCGTCCATCGTGTCGGTATATTTCTTCTTGACCGCCTGCGCAGTGGCCTCGTAGCCACTATCGTAAATTGCGGTTTCGTCCTGCTGAATTTGATGCAGTTTGTTGCTGTAAATGGCCGCCAGTTCCGACATATTGTTTTCCTCGGCGGCTTTTTTCATTGATAGTAGCTTGTCCTGGATCAGAGCCCCGGTGGGTGCGGTGTAATACTTGGAGTTCTTGATTTTCTCCATGGCTTCCTCTGCTGTTGCACAGTCTGCCATAAAATCCGCCATCTCAAAGTATACCTGCGCTTGATTAGGGCATAACCCTTCACGGGCGCATCGCTGAGCCATCAGGGTATACAGCTCGATGGCCTTTTCAATTCCTGCCATTGCACATCCTCCTTCTTTCATCAATTTATGGGGGTAATTACAGTTTACTTTATTTGTATGAAAAATGCAATAGCCGATAAAATCCGTTTCTATTCAGCGGGATACACATACTCTTTTAACTCCGGGTCAAAGTAGCAGCCCTCATATTCCTGCCAAAGATACTCGCTCCAAATGGAAAACTGCGCAAGAGGATCTGTAAGGAAGCTCCCGCCTCCACTAAAATATTCAATGCCGTCATCGGAAACCGTGATATCAAGCATTGTTTCCTTCCCCGCGCAATGGGTCTTAAATAAGACCACATAAACCGCCGTGCCGTCTTCTTTGTAGCCGCGAAGAGATATTCCCATATATTTATAGTCGGAAAAGCCGCCCTTTTCCTCTACTTTTTTGCCGTATTCACAGAATTTCACCAGACCGTCTGAATACATATTTGTCAGCTTCTCTTCATCAAACCAATGGGTCAGCCATTCCTCTTTTAAGCCGTCAATGTCAATGTATGTATATGCTTTTTCGTAATCACCGGCGCATAGGCATTTCATAAATGCTTTGCTAAGCCGCAATTCGTGTATGTTTGAAAAGTGTACGCCACGGCCTTGATACTGATTCCAGCCGAGAAGCAGAATCGGCACGATCATCAATATTCCAATCACAGATGCCAGCCAGCGCATACGGATTTTCCGAAAGCTTTTCTTCACTGCTCTGCCAGCGGCAGGTGTTTTCGGCTCAATATGGGGAATTTGCACAGCCCCGGTGCTTTCAACCAGTTGGCGGCAGTTTTCGCATTCAGCCAGGTGTTCTTCCACGATCCTTTTTGATTGCTCGGAACACATATTTTCCAAATATAACGGCAACAAGTCTTCGATGACCTTACAATCTAAGCTCATTTTAATACCTCCTGTGCGATTTGCTGTTTTGCTCTGAAATAAGTAACCCTTGCCCAGCTTTCTGTTTTTTCGTAAATAAATGCGATCTCCTTCAATTTGACCTCACCGATGGCGTGCAGTATAAACACATCTCTGTAGGGGTCTTTTAGGCTTTGCAATGCTTTTAAAACCTTGCGATACATCTCCCTGTTGATGACTGCCTCCTCCAACCCGGGCTGATCATCAGGAATAACCAGGTCATCCAAATGGATTTCGCGGTATCTTTTGTTTCGACGGCATTCCTTGATCCAGGCGTTTTTGCCGATTTGACACAGCCAGGTGTAAAGGTTGCACCGTCCCTCGAATTGATCGATGTGCCGAAAGGCCTGATAAAAGGTTTCCGATAAAAGCTCCTCAGCCAGGTCGTCATTTCCCGTCAGGGACAAGAGGAATCGGTAGACCGGCTGCGCGTATTCTTCATAGATGTTTTGAAAGCTCGCCACCTGTATTCCTCCTTTTCTTCGGGATAATTCCGTATATTGTCCCGTGCCACTTCGTCAGCAGATGGACTGTGTATAAAAATGTCACAGCCAGCAGGATATGAAATTGCCACGGAATGTCCAGCTTTCGTAAATATAATACAATGGGTGCGTGCAGCAAATATGCAAGCATGGTATTTGCGCCCATTTTTGAAAAGGGAAACCTGCGTGCCGGTATATTCGTGAGCAGAAAGAGCCCCAGCGATCCGGCAAGAAGATAGCAAATCAGCCGCAAAAGAGTCCCTTGCCCGCTTTCGTAAGGGGCAGCCTGATATAAAAACGTAACCGGTATTGCATCATCTATGTAAACCATTATAATAAAAGCAGCGATAAATGCAAGAACGCCGGCCAGACGAAGCTTTTTCCAGTTAAAAGAGGGGTTTAAAATCACGCCTGCCCAAAAATACGGAAAGAAAACCAAGGTCCGTGATAATGAAAAAGCCCGTCCGATGCAGGGGATCAAACCCGCAATGCATCCTGCTAAAATCGAGAACAAAAGAATCAGGAATCTGCACTTGCCGTTTCCAAAGCGAAACCACAGCCACGCCATACAAAGCCAGGTACAGTAGCTCAGTAAATACCACAAATGCCACCAGGGGGTGAACGGTTTTGCTGTTCCGTTCCCAAATATAACCGCCGCTGCTTGTAAAAGAATGTAAAGCGGAAATGTCCTGAAAAGCTGTACTTTGCAATCTTCTTTCCGATGGATGAAAAGGCCCGACAAAAAGCAAAATAGCGGCATGTGGATGCAATAGATCCATTTATATTGTACCATCAGAATGTCTGATTCCCAGATCCGCGGCTCAATCAAGTGCCCGTATATGACAAGGAAAATTAAAAAAAGCTTTAGATTGCAATATTGCGCCTGTCGTAGCTTTACCACGGTTTTTCACCTACCTTATGTTAGAGCCTGCACAGCGCAAAACGTTTCAAAAAATGTCAGAATTTGCAACCAACGCCCAAAAAATCGTACTTATAGGGTGAAAGGCCTTTTATATCACACAGAAGGGGGTGAACGATATGGATGATTTGCAGATTATCCGGCTGTATTTTGCACGGGATGAACAGGCGATCCGGGAAACAGACCGCAAATACGGAAAGCTGTGTTTTCAGGTGGCGAATAATCTTTTGGCTTGCCGGGAGGATGCCGAGGAGTGTGTAAGCGCTGCGTATTTGGCGCTGTGGAATAAAATACCGCCTACGCATCCAAAGAGCCTTAAGGCATATATATGCAAGATCACAAGAAATTTGTCGTTAAAGAAATTGGAATTTGCCCACGCAATGAAACGGTCTGATCATACAGTGGTGTCACTGTCGGAAATCGAAGCCACCTTGCCGGATCATCGCGTTGTGCAGGGGATGGAGGATGAGGAACTGGGAAAACGGATCAGCAGCTTTTTGCGGAAGGAAAAAGAGCTTGACCGCAATGTATTTCTTCGCAGATATTGGTTTTTCGACTCCATCAGTGATATTGCGTCCCGGTATGCACTGAATGAAAACAGTGTGAAATCCATATTGTTCCGTACCCGCAACAGACTCAGAGCATATTTGGAGAAGGAGGGGATAGCGGTATGAATATTCCAAAAATCGTAAATGCCGTGGGGCACATTGATGACGACCTGATTACCGGTGCAATGGAATATAAGAGAGCAAAGAAGAGAAGTGTGCGCAAGATCGCCGCGTTGGCGGCCTGCCTATGCTTGATTTTGGCTGGTATATGGATGATGTTAAGCTTCTCCGGAAGCGGAAAACAGGCGCAAAATATGCAAGAGCCGATAACAGACGGGAATGGCTATAGGATTGATCTTGAGGGCATAAAGGGAGATCATTTGTTTGCGCTTTACGAAAAAGGATACAAATCCGTTAAAGCCCTGCTGGAGGATACTGACCTGATTGTGCAGGCTACACCCGTTAACGTTGAAACCGAATCCGAGGTAGCAGTATGTTGGGTGCTTCGTGTTACGCGGGCAAATGAAAAAGAGGTGCAGTACATCCGATTGCGACAGCTGAAGGATGAGCATCTTCTGAATGCCGGTCAGGAAGTGGTATTGGCGTTGGGGCAGGAAGGCGATGAAGGCTATTATCATATTCTCGGCGGTGGATGCGGCCTGTTCCGTATAGACGAAGATACACAAACAGTGAGCGGGCAGTTGATAAAATCACTGCGGGAACAAGCGCCGTCCGGCTATTCGGCAGAAACGATTACAAAATGGACGTTAGATGATGTGTTTGACATTCTGATAGAACTAAGCGCCTCATAAGTCAAAACCTCCGGCTTAGCCGGAGGTTTTGACTATGTTCGGTAAATTTACAGCCGTTTTTTCAGTCTTTCAATATCCCGGCGCACGGCGTCTGCCGTCTCACCTTCTGTAAAGTTCCATTCCGTTTTGTAGATCTCCAGCTCTTCTTCCCGGGCAGCGATCGCACCGGCATAGTCTCCCTGAAGCTCCAAAATTTGGGCGATAGAAACGATGGGGTCTACATATCGGGGCGGCTTTGCTACCTCTAAAGCCTTGCGATACCATTTTACAGACTCGTCATACCGTCCGTCCCGTGCCAAATAGTCGGCAATAATATCCGGCAAATTCCAGCGCTCCGGATACTGCTGACAAAGCGCTTCCCAAATACGGTAGGCTTCCTGCTTGTTTCCCCGATGCCATTGAAGTACGCCCCGATACATCGGGACACGGAAGGATGTGTCAATTTCTGCAAATACATTCAGCCATTTTTCCGCCTCATCAAAACGGTAATCGTCGATGAGCTGATCGAAAAGCCACATAACACCGTGCCAGTTTGTTGGGTTTTTCGCCATAAAATCCTCATAATAACGAATCAGAGCAGTATGATTTGTATACCCCCAATCCCAACAGCGTCCCTCCATAGCCTGCACCAGCAGACTATGGGCCTCTACCTGATTGGGATTACGGCGCAGGGCTTCCTTTGCATACTCTGCGGCTCTGCCTTGATGCTCCTGAATCAGCTTCACTTCCATATCGGCCAAAAGCTCGTGGGGGCGACCGTTTTCCGGTTCCCGACGGGCTTTTTCCAATAAAAACGCCCGTTCGTTTTCCACTGCTGCCGGGTTCAAAAACTGCTCATCCCAAATCATATTTTGAATACGTTCCATACGTGTCTCGTCGTCCAAAGCGAAAAGGGCATCAATGGTCACTCCAAAATAGGCGGAAAGTTCCGGAAGCAGAGCAATATCCGGTACAGAGGTGCCACACTCCCACTTGCTGACTGCCTGGGCAGTGATACCAAAATGCTCTGCCATAGCCTCCTGTGTCACGGATTTTTTCAGCCGCAAGGCTTTGATCTGATTTCCAATGTTCATAGAATGTTCAGCTCCTTATTTGTTGATCAGCGCTGTATCCATATTTTAACACAGCTTCGTAAAAATACAATGGCGGCGTAGGTGTTCGTCCGCAACCGGCGGTTGTATCCGATGGCAGAGAAAAAGTTGTAAAGAAATTATGTTTTTACCGTTCATTAGTTGCAAAATACAGAATTGTTTAGTATAATAATTAGAAAATCCGGCAGTGGGGGAGACCGCGTTCTGCGGCCTCCAAAGTATATACGGATATGGATTGAGAATTATGGTTAAAAAGAGTCTTTTACAAAATGGACGTTAGATGATGTGTTTGACATTCTCATAGAACTAAGCGCCTCAAAAGTCAAAACCTCCGGCTTAGCCGGAGGTTTTGACTTTTGCTGCATATTGCTGTCAATAGCAAAACGAGAACTGTAAAATCCCTTGAAATCAGGGGTTTTTAGAAGTGTAGGATTATTCCCACTCGATGGGAGATTTTTGGCTTTGTAGATATGTAGTGGTCACAGGTATATTAGCATTCAAAATGTAGTGCTATTATACCGATTATTTTCTTTTACCGGACTTTTGTTGGTCAAAAGTTGGTCACTATTTCAGGGGAAATGGAGCAATCTTTGCGTTGCAAAGCGTCGGTAATTTGACCGCTTTTCCCTTCGGTATCTACTTGTTTATTTTACCACAAAGCATAAATATGTCAAGATAGATGATGCACGCACTTTCGAATGAGAGTGCGTGCGTTTTGTATATATTATTTTGCAGTTTTCTTTTGTTCTGCGATCCAATCAAGGAAGGTGCTTACCTTGTCCAGATCGGCATTATCAAGAGAACGTAGCCGTTCACAGATGTTACTGTACGGACCATCTTCTGTACCAAGAGGAGCAAAGAAATCAACAGGTGTCATATTAAAATATGCAATTATGTTGAATAGTTCTTTGACAGAGGGCATAGATGCTCCACTGGTAATACCACGGATATAGGAACCGCTTTTGTCCAAATCTAAGCTCATTTTATGCTCGGATACATCCTTCTTAACTCTCAACTCAGTTATGCGGGTACGCACAAAATTAATATACTTGGTGTCAGACATTTTCTTCCGCCCCTTTCTTAATTATTTTAGTATGAATTTAAAGGTGGCGTTGGTAGTCAGAAAATGAATTTGTGCTTTTCATTTGTGATTATTGGTAGTATAATTACCAATATAAGAAATTATTAGCATTTTAACCATTAAATATTATGGAGATAACGGAATGGACACTTATACAGTAAGCTTTTTCGGTCATCGCCGAATTTATGACCAACTGCACATAGACCGAACATTGGATGAGCTCATTGCCCGACTATTACGAGAACACAGCTATGTGGATTTTTTGGTTGGCAGAGATGGAGACTTTGATCAGCTGGTATCCTCTGCTATCCGGCGATGCCAACGGGAGTATGGGCACCACAACAGTTCGCACATTTGGGTTATGCCCTATCCCACGACCTTCTTTCGGGATTACGAGGAAGACTGCTATGCGTACTACGACGAGATTGAAATTTGCGAGGAATCAAGTATCAAGCATTTCAAGGCAGCCTTCCAATCCAGAAATCGACATATGGTTGACCGATCCGACCTTACAGTTTTTTATGTAGAAACAAGTGAAGGCGGAGCATATCAGACAATGCAGTATGCTATGCAGCAAGGAAAGAACTTTATAAATCTTTATCGCGCCAAGGAGGACAAGCAATGAAAAGAGTCATAGTAATTGTGGCTATACTACTCCTATTTAACGGATGCAGTTCTAACATTCCAGAGCCGAAGGAATGTGCATTGTGCGAGGTATTCCCTAGACATGCTCCGTGCCTGGTAAATCTGAATACCGGAGAGCTTCGTGAACTGGGAATCTATCAACCGCATCATACAAAAGTGGCTGAGCTTTCCGATGAACAATACGGCGGCTATATGAGCCTTGTACAGTTTGGAGACATTAGCGGAATACTTCTAGGTGCAGACAGAGTCGAGTTGAAAGCACCGATCAAGTCAACCGGAATGCAGGACGGTCTATTCTGCAGTGACTGCCGCAAACTGCTGAAGGATAATAAGTGTCAGGGCTATATACTGGCAGATCTGCGCAACCCGGATGCTCCTTCTGTGTGGAAAATCAAAGATGGAACTTCGTTCTCTGTCCGGTGCTATGAAGTTGATATTACCGCTGCCGATGATAGTGAGAAACTTATAATTGTTATGAAAGGCACATTTAAATAAACTGATGCTGACTATTGGCTGGGGTTGGTTCCATAAAATCAAACGAGAAATATTGTGTTTGTAAGGATAAGATGGTAAAATGATATTGATCACTTTCATCGTAGCTGTTTTATAATAGAATTCGATTTCCTATAAAGAGAGGTTTTACATATGGCTAGAGTATCTACCAAAGAAAATAAGAGTCCCTATCAGACTACCCGAGAGAGTCTGAAACTGACCCGGGAGGCTGCCAGCGAACTGCTGGAGGCGATGTCTCCGGAACGTATTGAGAAGATCGAGAATGACCGCACAATGCCCCATCCCGACGAAGTGCTGCTTATGGCGCAGAAATATAAGCAGCCCCGTCTGTGCAACTACTATTGTGCCAACCAGTGTCCCATCGGACAGCAGTATGTGCCGGAGATCAAGGTCAAAGACCTGTCCCAAATCATTCTGGAGATGTTGGCATCTCTGAACAGTATGCAAAAGGAAAAGGACCGGCTGATCGAGATCACTGTGGACGGTAAGATCTCCGGTGATGAGCTGGCGGACTTCGTTGCCATTCAGGAGCAGCTGGAGAAGATCTCTGTTGCCGTGGAGACCCTGCAGCTTTGGTCGGAACGGATGCTGGCTACTGGCGCAATTGACCCGGAGCAGTACCGGGCATATAAAGAAAGTCTGCAATCGCCGGAAGGTTAATTTGCGGCTGCGAGAGAAATAGACTGCTTATTTCGCTGATCCTGTCCTGTATTTTCTTGTGGTATCCCTATACAATGGTGATATACCAAAGAAAGGACCGGGATCACAATGAGTGTAAAAGAGCGCATCTTGGCTATCCGGCTAATGGAAAAACTGCAGGAGCGTCCTGCTTATGCAAAAGCTTTGGGAATTGAGGTTCGCGTTGCTCCGGCAACGGATAAGAAGGAGAAGTAAAATGGGTTTTGGATTCGGATTTTCTAATTTTGGTACCGGCTTTAACATCATGGGCGTTTTTGTGACGCTGATGTTTGTCGTGGTATTCGGCCTGTTTATTGTAGTCGCAGTGAAGGGCATCAGCCAGTGGAATAAGAACAATCATTCTCCCAGACTGACTGTGCCGGCAACGATCGTCGCCAAGCGGACCAATGTGTCCCATCATCACCATCACAATCACGGCGGTACCGGAATGCACCACACAACCCACTCCACAACATACTATGTGACTTTCCAGGTAGAAAGCGGCGACCGAATGGAGCTGAATGTTGCCGGCCACGAATTTGGAATGCTGATCGAAGGCGACCGAGGTAATTTGACATTCCAGGGCACTCGGTATTTAGGCTTTGAAAGAGGCTAAGGAGGTTTCTACATGAAGAAAACACGTGTTTGTCCCAAGTGCAATGGTACGGATATTATTAGAATCGAGGGTAAAGCAGGTTCTTATGGTGTTGGAAACAATATTCAGACTGGCTTGACGAATTTCTCCGCCGTGTTAGTGCATCGTTACCTGTGCTGCTCTTGCGGTTACTCAGAGGAGTGGATCGACCAGGAGGATATTGAGAGACTGAAGAAGAAATTTGGTTGAGGACGAGATTGGAAATGAAAGAAGAAACTGACACGCAAGAGGAATTTACCGCTTGGGTAAATAAAGCAGAGCGAATCGTTACCTTCCGGGAGACGGAGGGATTTGAGAAGCTTACATTCCGGACACAGGAAGATAAGATGGCCTATGTCTATGATCTGTGCGAGTCCGGCTACCGGATTCTATAAGGAGGGGTATCTATGAAACTGTATATAAAGCAAAAAGTATTCTCCTGGGGCGATAAGTTTACCGTTAAGGACGAAGCTGGCCGGGACCGCTATTATGTTGAAGGCGAGATCTTCACCTTCGGCAGAAAACTTCATGTGTACGATATGAGTGGCCGAGAGGTCGCCTTCATCAAGCAAGAGGTATGGAGCTGGATGCCCAGGTACTATGTGTTCTGTGGCGACCGACAAGTGGCTGAGATCAAGAAGGAGTTTACCTTCCTGTTCCCCAAATACAATATCGAAGGCTTGGGCTGGGAGATCAACGGCAGCTTTATGGCTCATGACTATGAAATCACCAAGAACGGCTATCCCATTGTGTCCATCAGCAAAGAGTGGATGACCTGGGGCGACAGCTATGAACTGAACATTTCTAATCCTCAGGATGAAATTGTGGCGCTTGCTGTGGTATTGACCATCGACTGTGTCATGGCAGCACAGTCATCTGCCGCAGCATCCGCAAGTAATTAACACCTATCAAAGGAGATATAGAAAATGAAAAAAGCAAGTAGTGTACTTTGGGGAATCGTATTGATTGCTGCAGGCGTAATTTGGGCACTAAATGAATTTAATATTACAAATATCAACGTCTTTTTTGACGGTTGGTGGACGCTGTTTATTATCGTCCCCTGCGCCATCGGCTTGTTCACAGAGCGAGAAAAGACCGGCAACATCATCGGTATTGCAGTTGGTGTATTCCTGCTGTTGTGCTGTCAGGACATTCTCAGCTTCTCTATGCTGTGGAAGCTGCTTGTCCCCGCAATCATTGTGATCGTTGGCCTGAAGATGGTACTTACTGGATTGCTCGGCAACAAAGCCAATGAGATCATGAAACAGCTGAAACTGGAAGGCAAAGAGCCGAAAACTGGTTGTGCAACCTTCTCCGGCTGTGATATGAACTACGATGGTGAAGTATTTGAAGGTGCAGAACTGACTGCTGTTTTTGGCGGTGTGAAATGCGATCTGAGAAATGCCATTATTGAAAAGGACTGTGCCATTCAGGTATCTGCCATCTTTGGAGGCATCGATATTTTTGTTCCTGCAGGCATCAATGTCAGGGTAAACTCCAACAGCATCTTTGGCGGTGTTTCCAACAAAACCGTAGCACATCAGAATGCACCTACGCTCTATATCAGCGGAACCTGTATGTTTGGAGGCGTTGAAATCAAATGACCACGTTGCAGAAAGTAATTAAGTATTTGGCAATCGCATTTGCCATTTTCCTTACAGTCAGCATTATTGGTGGCATCCTGAGCGCTGTTGGTTTGTTTGGAGGACTCTTTTCCTCAGATGCTGTTTTGGAAGAGGTAAAGACATACTCCGTGGCAGCTGATATTCATAACCTGGATATTGAGATCAATGCTGCAGACCTTTATATCAAAGAAGGTGACGCTTTTTCTGTGGAAAGCAACCTGAAGCACCTAAAGGTAGAAGAAAATGGTGGTCTGCTTACCATTCAAGAAACCAAGAAATTCACCGGCACATACAACGGCGCGGTGCTCACGGTTTACGTGCCTGCTGGAACTGTGTTCGACAATGTAAACCTTACGACCGGAGCAGGTAGATTGACCATTGGGAATCTGTCTTCCGGAACACTGGATTTCGAATTGGGTGCCGGTGATGTTTCCATCGATTCTCTGGTTGCCACAAAATCTGCCGATATTGAAGGTGGTGCTGGTCGCATTACGATAGTGGGTGGCGCACTCAAGGATTTGGATCTGGATATGGGTGTGGGACAGTTGAATCTGACCTCCGCTCTGACCGGAAATTGCCAGTTGGATTTGGGTGTTGGCGAGTCCAACATTACGCTGATTGGCAGCAAAGAGAATTACAAACTGGATCTGGAAAAGGGTCTTGGTAATATTTCCATTGATGGAGTGAATGTGTCTGACTACGGCAGCAGCGGTAACGGCACAAACAAAGTGGAAATCAACGGTGGTGTCGGGTCAATCAATGTAGAATTCAAGGAGTCAGAATCAAAATGATTTTAGAGCTTAAAAACATAGAAAAATCCTTTGGTGAGAAAAAAGTCCTCACTGGGGTTTCATTCAAAGCCGAAGGAGGCAAAGCCTTTGGTCTGCTGGGCAGGAACGGCGCCGGCAAGACGACTTCCATTCGCATCCTGATGGATGTGTTTCCCGCAAACAGCGGTGAAGTACTGATGGACGGCAAGCCTATCGACTACCGCAAGGTAGGTATTGGTTATCTGCCGGAAGAGCGCGGCTTGTATCCCAAGAAAACCATTATCGACCAGCTTACCTATTTCGCAGAGCTGAAGGGCATGAGCCATAAGGCAGCCATAAAGTCGGTTGATTATTGGCTGGAACGCCTGGGTATGATGGAGTACCGCAATAAGCGGCTAGACACCCTCTCCAAGGGCAATCAGCAGAAGATTCAGTTGGTAACCGCATTGGCACACGACCCCGACATCGTAATCTTAGACGAACCCTTCTCCGGTTTGGACCCGGTCAATGCCATGCTCTTAAAGGATGTTGTCAAAGAGCAGATCAGCAAGGGTAAGATCGTCCTGTTCTCCAGCCACCAGATGAGCTATATCGAGGAGTTCTGCGACAGCATCGCCATACTCAATGCCGGAAAGGTCGCCCTTCATGGCGATCTCCACGACATCAAGCGGGACTATCCCCGGGATCGTCTTGTTGTTCGCACGGAGTATCCAGAGCAGATCCAGACCGATTTCGGAGCATCCTGCAAGGTAATGGAAAATGGCGCTTTGTTGATCCAGCTTTCTTCTCCGGAAGAGAAAAAAGCAGTCATGACTCGCCTTGTGGAGCATTATGACATTGATGAAGTGAAGGTCTTTGAACCTTCCTTGAACGATATCTTCGTGGAATACGCGGGTGACGCCGCTGCGGAGGGTTAAGCAATGAAACAATTTGGAAAGATCCTCAATTTTGAGTTAAAGAACTACATAAAAAACAAAGCCTTTGTGGGTGTGACGATTCTCTTGGTGGTCATTATCGCTGTGGTTATGTTCTTTCCCCGTATTACAAGCCTGTTTGAATCCGGCGATTCTGTGGATGTTACCGATGATCTGCCTGTTCTGTTGGTAAAGGCAGAAGATCCCGCCCAGGCCGAAATGGTGCAGCAAACCTTTGCTGCTGCCTTTATCGATTATGATGTGCAGGTAACCGACAAAGACACTGCCTATATCAAGGATCAGATCACTTCCGGAAATGCAGAGGGGGCCTTCGTAATGACCGGTCCTACCTCCTATACCTACTATGTGAATAACCTTTCTATGTACGATGCCAATGAAGCCATCGCAAATGAGGTGCTTCAGCAGATTTACCAGATAAATGCGATGATCGGCAGCGGTATGACCCCAGAGCAGGCAGGCGAGGTTATGAACATTCAGATCACCAGCGATGTGGAAATGCTGGGCAAGGATCAGATGCAGAACTTCTTCTACACCTACATTATGATTTTCGCTTTGTATATGGTTATCCTGCTGTACGGTCAGATGGTAGCCATGAATGTGGCAACGGAGAAAAGCTCTCGGGCTATGGAGGTGCTGATCACAAGCGCGAAGCCCACCAGTATGATGTTCGGCAAGGTCTTGGCTTCCTGTATTGCTGGTCTTGCGCAGCTGATCGCAATCTTTGGCTCTGCACTTCTGTTCTTCAATCTGAACAAGGAATACTGGGGCGGCAATGAGATTGTGGATTCCATCTTTAATATCCCGCCGGAACTGTTTGGCTATATGCTGGTATTCTTCCTGCTGGGTTTCCTGATCTATGCGTTCCTGTATGGTGCCATTGCTTCTACCGTCTCCAAGCTGGAGGACATCAACACCGCAGTCCAGCCGGTGACCTTCCTTTTTCTGTTTGGCTTCATGGTAGTAATCTTTTCTATGACCAGCGGCACCGTGGATAACCTGCTGATGAAGATTTGCTCCTACATCCCGTTTACCTCTCCTATGGCAATGTTTACTCGCGTTGCCATGAGTACAGTGCCTTGGCATGAGATTGCCATTTCTATTGGAATCCTTGCTGGTACCACAGTAGGAATCGGTTTCCTCGCGGCTAAAATCTATCGCACCGGTGTCCTGCTGTACGGCACTGCCCCCAAGATTGGTGCTATTATCAAAGCGGTCTGGAGAGCGTAATGAAACGAGCCTCGGAGATCTCCGAGAGAAGATTGGAGCGAAATTATGAAATATGCAGCTGATTTTAGAAGCATTGCCAGAAATACCTTGTCTGGCAGATGGGCCATCGCGGTTATTACAGGCTTGATCGCCACATTGTTGGGCGCTGTGGCCTCCAATGGCCCGGAGATCAAGTTGAACATCAATGACTCCGGTGCCAATCTCGGCCTAGAGTTCGCCGGACAGCAGATCTACACCACTAGCGGTGGCTGGAATGAGGCTTTGACCGGTTTTATCATCGGCAGTGCCACGTTTATTATCTTAGCTGCTCTGATAATGGCCGTTGTTTACTTCGTTTTGGGTGGCGTCGTTGGCGTAGGCTACGCTAGATTTAATTTGGATTTGGTGGACCGGCAGAAAGAGCCGGAAATCGGCACCCTCTTCGGTTACTTTACCTATTGGAAGACAACAGCGGCAGCCAAATTCCTACAAGGTCTGTATGTGTTCCTGTGGTCGCTGCTGTTCGTTATTCCCGGTATCGTTGCAGGTTACAGCTATGCAATGACGGGTTACATACTGGCCGAGCATCCGGAACTGACCGCAAGCGAAGCTATTGAGCAGTCCAAGCAGATGATGTCTGGGAACCGCTTCCGCCTGTTCTGCCTGCAGTTCAGCTTCATTGGCTGGGATCTTCTGTGTGCCCTAACACTGGGTATCGGCAACCTGTGGCTCAGACCCTACAAGCAGGCTGCTGAGGCAGCTTTCTACCGTGAGGTATCCGGAACAGAGCATATTATTTTTGCTGGCACGGAGGAAGTATAAACGGGTTTGCAGAACAAAATCGTGCAATACAGGGAGTACAAAAACGGTGTAAGCTATGGCTATTACATCCACACTTATGGCAGATCCAATCCCCTCTACATCCGGGCAAGGGATCGGTATAACGCAACTCATTCACGCAGCTCCGCTGGTGGTGGCCGCGCCGGTTGCAGCCAAAAGGACACGTATGAAAGGATAGAATTAAAGTAGGCTTGCTATAAAGAACGATAAAGGCACCGCTTGCACAGCGGCGCCTTTCCTCTTAGTCCTTTTGTTTCAGTAAGTAGATTCCCACGCAGGCAAGACCGATTCCAAGCATTGTAAAGCCGGATTTTATATCGAGTTCACCCAGCAGGGATGTTATAAGGACAGCAACTCCCATAGCAATGGGTACAGCCTTCAGGATGATATTGAGTAGATATCCTGCTCCTTTATGTCCGTTTGTCGGAACAGCCTTGGCCTGCATCAATTCCTCCACATTTATCTCAAGGATCTCTGCCAGCTTGGGGATGGTTGCAGTATCGGGAAATGCGATGTCCCGCTCCCATTTGGAAACGGCCTTGTCAGTTATTCCCAACTTATCGGCAATATCCTTCTGCGTCATCCCTTTTTCTCTGCGGAGCGTACTGATGATTTCTCCCATAGATTTGTATGCCATATGATTTATCTCCTTTTCAAATTTGGTATCTTCAGCATACCAAATGGCTCAGGAAATGTAAACCGAAGGAAGGTAGAGTTTAGGAAACCGGGGGTTTACTTTTGGTTCAGATAAAAATGATCCAAATCAGTTTACTTACGATATGGAACACTGCATGGCTGACCATGGAATAGACAATACCATGTTTTCGGTACAGCCAGCCAAAAACCAGGCCAAAACCGCCGTTGAGCAGGAAGCAGCGAAACAGGATCAGTGGTGTCAGTTCTCCAAAGATTGCAACTGTTGCCGGCAGGTGTCCGGCAGCAAACACAAGGGCAGCGATGATATTCGCCGCAATGAATACGCCGACCGGAATGTTCTCACGGAGATGTTTTCTATAAAACACCTTCCAAATAATCCAGGCGATCAGCGACATAAAGAACAGCCGCATCAACACTTCCTCGATGATGCCGCCATATAGAACAGAAGCAATCACACCACTGACAGTCAGGCTTGCTGCATTTGCTGCCTGGATCCCGTCGATCATGCTGCCAAATACCCAATGATCCAGGCTAAACACGATACCCCCGATCACGGATATGGCAAGGGTCACAGTCAGTTTCCTTTTTTTAAATCGGATCGGCTTCCAAAGCCCCAGTTTGTCTGCAAGAAGATAGCCGAAAAAGCCGCAAAACAATGCGTAGCCAGCCGTCTGTACCGCACCAACTACGATCAATACATCGGTGCTTCCCACTTGGGCTACAAATTCTGCAATCACTTCATCAGCAAGTGTATCCAGCTGATAGTAGCCTACAAACACACCTGCAATAATTGCAATCGGCAGAAGGCAGAGCGCAAACAAGAAAGGTTTCTTCAATTTAGCCATTGTCCGCACCGTCCCTTCCGGAATATACCTCAACGCACAGCCGTTTCTGTCCGCACTTGGGGCAAGTCACGCGGCGCATCTTGGGTGTGTGATATGCCCAGAACATTTCCTTGAAGGGAGGTTTGAATACCTCGTGGCATTCGGGGCAGATATAGGCAGCATGGCGGTAATAGTAAACCGATACAGCAATGCCCCACGGGATTGCCACGCAAGCCCAAACCGCAAACAGCCACCACTGCCCTTTGGTGATCCAAAGAATGATGGATATCCACTGCAACGCCGTTACGGGAATGCCCGTCAGCACCGTGGTCCACCGCATTTTTGTGAGTTTATCCTTTTGCTTCATAATGTGCGCTATATCACCGATAGATTCAACGGAGAAGTGCTCCAGCTCTTTCAGTTCCTGCTTGATGGAGTCAATCATGTCTAGCTTTTTCTGCGCTTCATGAAGTTCCTCCTGCAAGACATGCTCCTGCTGATCCAACAGAATGGAAATGATGTTTTCCGGGTGTTCTTCCGCAAGCAGTTCACTGATGCTGTTAATGGGAAGTCCCGCTTCCCGCAGGAAGCAGATGATCCGCATCCGCTTCAGATCATCCTCGGAATACAGCCGCCGACCGCCCTCGCTCAATTCACTGGGCACGAGAATATTCCTGGAATCGTAATATTGCACCGTTCTGACGGATACACCGCAGAGCTTGGCAATTTCTCCCGTTGTGTACTTTGACATAGCTTTCACCTCCTTACGCTACACATTCTACATCATTACGCAGCGTAACAAGCAATACCCTACGCAGGGGGATTTTTGCTATTATATCAAAAGTCCATGCCTTTTTCTATATCAAAGCAAAGACGCCACTTCAAGGCAGCTTCCAATAAGACAGTATGAAAACTACTGACATAGGGTAGCTGCCAAACAGGGTGCAACAACAAAAGAATGCGTGATACTTCAGTCCCATGGGCTGGGTATCACGCATTTTTTATTTTAGATCGCGAAGAAGTATTTGCAGATTCTGTGTTCCTCACCCTGATAGGGGCCGATGCCTTCAAATTCCTTGATAAAGCCGCAGCGCTCCATGACCTTGACGGAAGCCTTATTATCCGCAAGGCAGATACCAGCGATTTTGGAAAGGCTCAGCTTGGGCATGATGACAGGTAGGAATGCCTTGACTGCTTCGGTGGCATAGCCGTTCTTGGTGTAGTTGCCGCCGATGTGATAACCTACTTCCCAGGTGCCGTCGTCAAAGGGAACGGCCTGGACATAGCCGATGTAGGTGCCATCCTTCAGCAATACCGGATACACCAGCGGGCCGTCGCCGTTCTCATAGACACCCATCAGGAAGCCCACGGTATCGGCTGCCTCCTCTGCGGTTTCAAATACTTCGTCGGGGACGAACCGGCGGTTGTCCTCGTCCAGAGAATTCAGATGGACAGCTTCCGCCATATCCATGGTGAACTCGGTAATAATCAATCTTTCGGTTTCGATTTTCATGATTAGCTATCCTTTTGATATTCCAGAATGTCTCCCGCTTCGCAGTCCAACGCCTCGCAGATCGCCGCGAGCGTGGTGAACCGGACTGCGGTAACTTTGTTGTTTTTGATCTTGGACAGGTTTACATTGGAAATGCCTACCCGCTCAGCAAGCTC
>JAGASJ010000084.1 GCA_017621795.1 Oscillospiraceae bacterium
ACATTTACTTTTACAACCATGAACGAATCCAAAACAGAACGGGAGTGGCGCCGCTGACGCTACGCCACTCCGCTTAAAATTCAATTATCCTGCAAGGGAGTCCCTTTTTTGTGCTGTTCGCACAAACTGGGGCAGTTCACAACGCGGTACTCCCTCTATATTCATGTGTAGAAGTGACAGCGCGTGAAGAAACTTCTCAATAAACACAGATCATGTCTCCACCCAAGGACATTTTTTATTTAGAGGCGTGTCTGTTGCCCACATCATCCCAGCATAACGTCCATCAGCATCATTACTGCGAATCCAAGAATAATGCCCATTGTGGCGGAATAAGGATGTGCTGTTTGATTTTCTTGGCATTCGGGAATTAACTCGTGTACAGCAACCAGGATCATAGCTCCGGCAGCAAAAGAAAGGGCATAGGGCAGGATTGCTTCCACATAGACGACCAACAGCGCCCCAATCACACCCGCAAACGGTTCCACCATGCCTGATGCCTGCCCAAGGAAGAAACTCCGTTTCCGGGAATAGCCCTCTCTTCGCAATGGGACTGAAACTGCTGCGCCTTCGGGGAAATTCTGCAAGCCGATCCCCACCGCTACGGAAATTGCTCCCATTAAGTTTTCTGTGGTATATCCTCCTTCCTGCAATGCGCCAAAGGCAACACCCACCGCCAATCCCTCGGGGATATTGTGCAGGGTGATTGAAATGATCAGCATTGCGATACGGTGCAATCGTTCGTTGTTCTTTGCCGGTACATTGTCTGCTTTTGCCCTGGCAAAAGCAACGGCCTTGTCGGAAACCCACATAAACAATGCACCAAACAAAAAACCTACCGTTGCTACAAGATATGCCGGTAGGTTGGATGTAACCTCCGCACGCTCGATTGCTGGTTGTAGCAGCGACCAGAAGCTGGCCGCGATCATAACGCCCGCAGCAAAGCCAAGCATAATATTCAAACCCTTAGGATTGGGAGACTTGAAAAATACAACTGTTGCTGCCCCTAAAGCAGTTACAAGCCAGGTGCCCAGCGTTGCCGCTAACGCCATTATGACAAAATTATCCATAATGCACCCCCTTTACACCATTATACTTGCCATAATGATTTTGGTGCATATTATGTGCCTTATCAAGAAAGGGAAACGCTATCCCGAAAAAGCATTTCCCTTTCTTAATTATGCTCAATATTTTTAACGGCGATTGACTTTATTCGATAGGTCTCCGTAGACCGGGGTTGCCAAACCGAAACCACCGGATACGGTGAGAATCTGGCCGGTAGTATAAGCAGATGCGTCACTTGCGAAATAGCATACCGCTTCTGCTATTTCTTCCGGCAGCCCCATACGCTCCAAGGGAATATGCTTCATGAACAGATTCCGGAAATCATCAGACAGATGCTTTTCCACTGCTTCCGTTGCGGTCATACCGGGAAGGACGGCGTTGCAGCGAATATTATTCTTAGCCTCATGGACGGCGATAAGCTTTGTCAGATAGTTGATTGCTGCCTTGCTGGTACCGTAGGCAACCTGGGAGATATCCGGTACAAGACCGCCCACAGAGGAAATGTTGATGATACTGCCGCAACCATGATTTGCCATATACTTGGCTGCGGCCTGACTTGCCATAAAGACACTTCTCAAGTTCAGATTGACTGTGTCCAAAAACACCTGCGAATCTGTATTGGCAAAATCCAAATCTTTTCCGGGGTTAGATGTTCCAAAGTTGTTAACCAGCACATCGATACAGCCGGCATCCCGAACCACATCCTCCACCATAGAGGTAAAGGTTTCTGGCTTGGTAGCATCATTGTATACACATTTTACTCCATTCAGAGTATCTGCGATTTCCTGTGCCCGTTCCACATTCCGGGCCGCCATATAGACCTTAGCACCTTCTTTTGCGCATTTCTTTACGCAGGCAAGGCCGATACCCCTGGTAGATGCGGTGATCAATACGACTTTATCTTTTAATCTCATCTTGATGCTCCTTTGTTACGAATTCTGGGAAGGAAAAGTACAGCTGCGATACCGGCGGCAATGCATAGAAGCTCTGCGATCGCAAGTTGGTGAATTGATGCTATCGCGGCATTCGCTCCCGATGCTCCTCCTGCGATCCGTCCGGTGATCTGATTGGTAAACAGGGGCACGAACACCGCCACACCGAAAGGCGCGGCAAGATCACGGAACAGTCCGTAGGTGCCTGTGCCCGCTCCTGCTTCCTGCTGCGGCAGTCCGGACAGTGCCACCTTCATAAAAATCGTACCGTTGCCGCCCAGGCCAAAGCCCAGAACACCCAAGCTTGCCATCAGCAAAAGCACAGAGGTGCTGGCCGAAAATAAAAACAGAATGCCGCAGCCAATGCCGGTCAAGATCAGCGAACCGGTGAGCACACGCTTTGGTTCAAACCGGTCTGCCAGGGGACCTAAGACTACAGCACCCAATGACATACCTACATACATCACAGAGATGGCATAGCCGGAAATGGCAGTATTATCCGGTTGAGTGTAATTGACAAAGACGATGGTATTGGTCATATTTGCCTGCATCAGCCCCTGGGTCAGAAACAGGGCGATGACACTGAGGATAAATGCACTCCGCTTCATAAAACTGCCTGGTAGTATAGGATGCACCGCTTTTCTTTCCGCTGCGCTCAACCCCAGAAGGCTAATGATTGCGGCAACCAGCACGCCCAGAAATGCCTTTGATGTCCAGCCGAAATTCTGCCCGAAGGAAGGGATACACAGCGTCAGACTGAAGAAGATCAGCACCAGCACAGCACCGATCCCGTCAAAGTTCTGAAGCGGCCGTCTCTGGGCGTTCTCTTTTCCGACGGTCAATACACAGGCAACGAAAGTGACGGCGCAGATTGCTACACAGACCCACAGCATCACGCGCCAGTTGTAGGCAGAGATGATCAGACCGCCCAGAGTCGGCCCGAAAATAACTGACGCGCTGGAAATCAGCATATACAGAGAAAAACCCTTTGCTACCTGATTTTGGGGGAAGTTGGTGACGATATAGGCCATGATCACCGGGGTCATAGCGGCAGTACCAATGCCCACAACGAATCGGGCCACCATCATAAACACAAGGGAATTTGCCAATGCTGACAGCACATTTCCCAATGTAAAGACGGCAATTCCAAGAAGCAGGGTTCTTTTGCGCCCGATCACATCGCCCACCTTTCCTAAAATCGGTGCACAGGCGGCGGTGGACATGGCCTGTGCCAGGGCTGTCCAGGTGGTGTTGTTGTAAGCAATTCCAATGTCCTGCACAAAGGACGGGCCCAGAACTGTAGAAAAGCCGCCAACAATTCCTATTAGAAACGCAGCCAATGCGTATGGAATAAAGCCTTTTTTGTAAGCGTTGTTCGGTTTCATTTTTACACCCCTTTTGCGGTAGTATGCCCTGCTTTGTATGTATTATTTACTTCTCCCGGGACATACTCCCATTAGAAGGAGGAATTCTATGAAACAGAAATTTTATATTTGCAGGCATTGCGGCAATATCGTCGCCATGATTCGCGATAAGGGTGTTCCGATTATGTGCTGTGGTGAAAAAATGCACGAGATGAAGCCGGGCACGACGGAGACTTCCGGAGAGAAACACATCCCCGTTTATGAGCTGGATGGCAATGTTGTTCGTGTGACAGTGGGTTCGGTGGAACATCCTATGAATCAGGAGCACTATATTGAATGGATCTGCCTGGAATCCGAGCACGGTATTCAGTATGCCCACTTGGACCCGGATGACGAGCCAAGAGCAAAGTTCGCCCTTTGCGAGGGGGACAAAGTCCGGGCAGTATACGCATTTTGCAATCAACACGATTTATGGAGGAAGTAAGTATGTCGATGATCAACAAGGAAATTTCCGATTTTCGCACCTATGCCTACCACGAAAATGATTTTAAGTTTGTGAGCAAGGAAGATATCTTAGGGAAATGGAGCGTCTTTTTCTTCTATCCTGCGGACTTTACTTTTGTGTGTCCCACGGAGCTGGAGGACTTGGCGGACAAGTACGAACAGTTTAAGGCCATCGGTTGTGAGGTCTACTCCGTGTCCACCGATACCCATTTTGTCCACAAGGCATGGCACGATGCCTCTGACCGGATCAAAAAGATCAATTACCCCATGCTGGCAGACCCCACCCACGCAATCTCCAGGGATTTTCAGGTGCTGATCGAGTCCGACGGTCTTGCTGAGCGCGGTACTTTCATCATCAATCCTGAGGGGAAGATCGTGGGGTATGAGGTGACTGCCGGCAATGTGGGCAGAAACGCTGAGGAGCTGCTGCGCAAGGTGCAGGCCTGCCAGTTTGTCCACGCCCACGGCGACCAAGTCTGTCCTGCTAACTGGAAGCCCGGTGCGGAAACACTGAAGCCCAGTCTGGATCTTGTGGGACAGCTTTGATGGAGAATTTATACGATGTGATCGTAGTCGGCGGTGGTCCTGCGGGACTCACCGCCGCCCTGTATCTGGCCCGGGCAAAGTACCGGGTGCTGGTGCTGGAAAAGGAGCAGTTCGGCGGTCAGATCTCCATCACCCATGAGGTAGTCAACTACCCCGGCATTGCCAAAACCAGCGGCAAGGCATTAACGGATACCATTCAGCAGCAGGCAGAAAGCTTTGGTGCAGAGTTTATGCTGGCAGAAGCCACCGGCTTTGACCTGACCGGGGATATCAAAACTGTGCGTACAAATCGGGGAGAATACCGCTGTTTCGGAATCCTACTTGCCACTGGTGCCCATCCGAGGACCGTTGGATTCAAAGGTGAGGAAGAACACAAGGGCCGGGGCGTTGCCTACTGCGCTACCTGTGACGGTGAGTTTTTTACGGGAAAAGAAATATTCGTGGTCGGCGGTGGCTACGCGGCAGCGGAAGAAAGTGTATTTCTGACAAAATTTGCCCGGCATGTGACGATCCTGGTCCGTAAGGATGACTTCTCCTGTGCCGCTTCTGTGGCGGATCAGGCGAAAAATCACGAAAAGATCACTGTTCTGACCAATACTGTCATGGAGGAAGTGTCCGGAGAGAACGGACTGACCTATGCCCGATACAAAAACACCGCCACTGGTGAGGTGACGGAATACAAAAGTGATGAGACTTTCGGCGTGTTCGTATTTGCCGGATATGCGCCTGCCACCGAAATGCTCAAAGGGCTTGTAGAACTGAACGAACAGGGCTATATTGTCACCGATGCATCGCAGAAAACCAGTGCGGACGGCGTGTATGCCGCGGGAGATGTATGCATTAAGCCACTGCGTCAGGTAGTGACAGCCACCAGCGACGGTGCGCTTGCTGCAACAGAACTGGAGAAGCATGTAGCTGCAGTACACCGAAAGACGGGCCTGCGTGCCGATGACCCTGCGCCAAAGCAGAGCAAACCAACTGTCACAGTTCATGCACAGAAAGAAGCGGAATCCGGCGAGCTTTTTACCGAGGAAATGCGGCAGCAGCTGGATACGGTATTTGCCCGGATGGAAAGTCCTCTGCTGCTGAAGCTGCGTTTGGATGATCGCCCGGTATCGGCGGAGCTGGAACAGTTTATCACCGCATTGTCGGTACTTTCCGACAAACTGACGGTTACCGTTGCGGAAAGAAACGCATCATCCGAAAACGCACCTTGTATCCGTGTATGCAAGGCAGATGGAACGGAAACAGGTCTTGCCTTTCACGGCGTTCCCAGCGGTCATGAGTTTACTTCCTTTGTATTGGGACTATACAACGCTGCAGGCCCCGGACAGGCACTGGATGAAGCCACCCGGGAACAGATCGCAGCCATTACGAACAAAACAGATATGAGAATTCTGGTCACACTGTCGTGTACCATGTGCCCAGATCTGGTGGTGGCTGCCCAACGGATCGCTGCTGAGAATCCCAATGTAACAGCCCATGTGTATGACATTCGCCATTTTGAGAAGCTCAAAAATCAATACAACGTGATGAGTGTGCCTTGCCTTGTGATCAATAACGAGAAAGTATCTTTTGGAAAGAAGAATATATCACAGATTCTTGAGGTCCTTCTTAAGTAATCAATATACAATGAACGGCAAACACCCCGTCTTTTTGTGAAGACGGGGTGTTGTTATAGGCTTTGTTGCATTGGATTTTTCTCGGTAGTATCACTTTTTCCGTACACCTTTTGTACACCTTTTTGGCATCAAGATGCATGGAATTATATGAAGATACATTGTAATGCATTGCTTAAATAACATACACATCTCTAAAGGCTCGGAAGTACGTGAACTTCCGAGCCTTTTACTTTTATATATCATTTTTTAATATCTAACCCACCGAGCAGTTCGGCAAGCTTCTCTCGGCTGTGGACGTTCAGCTTCTTATACGCCATTCGGAGATAATAGTTCGCTGTATTGACGGTAACACCGTCTTCTTCGGCAATTTGCTTGATGCGTTTGCCCTCGGCAAAGCGCGTCAGGACTTCCTTTTCCCGAACCGAAATACCGTAGGCACGAAGCGGCCCCTCACAGGAGCGCTTGTTCGGCTTTGCGGTCTCTGTCGGCTCCGGCTCCTTGCCGTGAAGAAGCCAATCGTAGTCACAATCAAACTCAAGCGCGATCAGTTTGGCAAGGGCAGGCTTGATGCTTTCGGGACGTGCCTTGGCGTTGCCTGTCAGCAGAAGCACGTACTGCGGTGTTACGCCGATCCGCCGTGCAAATTCTGCCTTGCTGATCTGCTGTTCGTTAATAATCCGGTTTAATCTGTCAGCAAGTATCAAACGTGCAGCTCCTTTCGGTTGGTTATTTCTTTGCAGCTTCACGGCGCTTGCTTACGAGTGCGGCAAGCTCAAAACGGCTCCGAACTCCCATCTTGGGATAGATCTTCTTGGTATGATCCTTAACCGTGTGTTCGGTAATAAACATCAATTTAGCAATATCCGCATTGGTATAACCCATACAGATGAATTCCGCAACCTCCCGCTCCTTCGGAGTGAGGACGGCAAGAGGATCGGAGAAGGTGTCTGTCTCGGTTGTAAGCGCAGGCTCAGTCTTCACAGCCGGAACAGCGACTGCTTCTTCCATTGCTGCGGGAACAGCTTCTTCATCCGTGATCCTACGGCGAAGCGCAAACATCAAAAACGGCTCCACCTGCATATATACGAACACAAGCACACCCATGATCACCGCATAGAAGATATACAGTGCGACAGGCGCACCGAGGAATATCTCGGCAATCACGGCGTGAACGAGAACCGCCGAGAAAGCAAGACCGATGATAGAGGGTGCTATGAACTTGGATGGATAGGACTTCATGATCGGCACACCGTAAAGCGGAGCGAGCATACAAGCCGCCATACCAAATCCGATCAACGCGCAAGCGACGTATGCAAGCGAGGGAACGTAGGAGGTCGCGATCATCAAAATAAAACCGAGTCCGCCCAGCCCCACAAGCACGGGCA
>JAGASJ010000085.1 GCA_017621795.1 Oscillospiraceae bacterium
GGCAGGTGCCTCTATCTGCCTTGTTTTGGCATTATTATTCGCGCTTACATTCTGTTTCAGAAAGGTGGCGCGATAAATGGACGATATCAAAATGCACGTTATTGCAAGAATCCAAAACGATTTTAAGGGAAAATTCGGTATACCACGGCAAAGCGGCCTTGTGGACGAAATGATCTCCACTATTATTTTTGAGCCGGAGTACCGGGTAGATGATGCACTGCGGGGATTGGAAGACTTTTCTCATCTGTGGATCATTTGGCAGTTTTCTCAGGCAGTACGTCCGGACTGGTCTCCCACTGTTAGACCTCCCCGCCTGGGAGGAAATACACGCCTTGGTGTATTTGCAACCCGATCCCCGTTTCGTCCCAACGAAATTGGATTATCCAGCGTGCATATTGTTGGCCTCGAAAAAACAAGTCAGTACGGAACTGTAATTTATGTTTCAGGTGCAGATCTGATGGACGGCACACCCATATTGGATATTAAGCCCTATATTCCCTACTGTGACTGTCACACAGATGCCACCGGAGGCTTTACAGACAGCGCTGATGACTTTATACTTCAGGTGTGCATTAGCGATGAAATGCGCCGTCAAATCCCCGAAAATAAGCTTGAGGCGCTTGTCGGCGTTCTTTCACACGACCCGCGCCCCTCTTATCAGAAAGATTCTGACAGAATATACGGAATGGATTTTGCAAATCTAAATGTAAAATTCACAGTTGCAGGTAACACTTTAACAGTAATTGATATTCAAAAAAATGAGCCACAATAAGGGCTGTAGCCGCCCTTATTGTGGCTTCTTATATTATTTCTCTTTATTCTTGTTCTTCTTTGCAGCCTTTGCCTTTGCGCGCTCTTCCGCAATGCGCTTCTTTTCGGCATTCGCTTTTTCCACTGCGGTATCATTTGTAGACAGTGCCCACTTGCAGAACTCAATGCGAACCTGATCTGCACCGGTCTCGATCACAAACTTATCATCCTTAATGCTAACAATGGTGCCCACGATACCACCGATGGTGGTAATGCGATCGCCAACAGAAAGGTTCTTGCGCAATTGCTCAGCTTCCTTTTTGCGCTTGCTTTCGGGACGGATCATCAAAAAGTAAAAAATCAGAATAATGGGCAGGAACATCATCAGCATAGAGAGCAGTCCGCCGCCTGCAGGCTGGGTGCCACCTTCGGTTAAAAACATCATAAATAAACTCCTTTTTCTTATGTTTACTCCGCTATTATAACATTCATTTTATAAAAAGCAAGTAATATTTAAATTCTGCGGCTTAACTTTTCAGAATATTCACTTCTGAACTGCTCAAAAGAGCCTTCATCCAGAGCATTACGAATTTTTTCCATCAATTTATTATAGAAATACAGATTGTGCATCACACACAGGCGCATAGCAAGCATTTCTTCTGCAACAAACAAATGGCGTATATATGCTCTGGAATATCTGCGGCACACAGGGCAATCGCAATGACTGTCAATGGGATTTAAATCTTTAGCATACTTGGCGTTTTTCAGATTGATCGCGCCCTCCCAGGTAAACAGGCGGGCGTGCCGTGCATTTCGGGCAGGCATTACACAATCAAAAAAGTCTACGCCCCGCGCTACAGCCTCGATAATGTTTGTAGGCGTACCTACACCCATCAGATAGCGGGTCTTCTCCTTGGGCATATAAGATTCTACAGCCTCAATAATGTCGTACATTTCCTCGGCAGTCTCGCCAACAGCCAATCCGCCGATCGCATAGCCCGGTAAATCCAAATCCGCAATGCGCTTCATGTGCTCTATGCGAATATCCTGATAAGTACCGCCTTGATTGATGCCCCACAGCATTTGCTGAGGATTGACTGTGCCTTCAAGAGCATTCAGCCGTGCATTTTCCGCCTTGCACCGTACCAACCAGCGATATGTCCGATCCACACTTTGCCGGACATAATCCCTGGGGGCAGGATTTTCAATACATTCATCAAACGCCATACAAATATCCGAGCCAAGATTAGACTGGATCTGCATGCTCTCCTCAGGTCCCATAAAAATCTTATGTCCGTCAATGTGCGAGGCAAAGGTTACGCCTTCCTCTTTGATTTTACGCAAGGATGCAAGGGAAAAAACCTGAAATCCACCGGAATCCGTCAGAATCGGTCCGTCCCAGGTCATAAATTTGTGTAGACCTCCGCACTCCTTTACAAGCTCATCACCCGGTCTCAAATGCAGGTGATAAGTGTTTGAAAGCTCAACCTGGCAACCGATGTTTTTTAGATCCTCCGCGCTCAAAGCACCTTTTATCGCACCCTGCGTGCCCACATTCATAAATACAGGAGTTTGTACCGTTCCGTGAGCACAGGTAAACTCACCGCGACGGGCTTTCCCTTCTGTTTTCTTCAGTTCAAACATAATTACCTCACAAAATCGTCATTGCGTCACCAAAAGAGAAGAATCTGTATTGCTCTGTGACAGCCTCTTTATATGCGTTTAAAACATTTTCCCGTCCTGCAAAAGCAGAAACAAGCATTACCAGCGTACTTTCCGGCAGATGAAAATTTGTAATCAAACCATTCATCGCTCTAAAACGGTAACCGGGATAAATAAAAATATCAGTCCATTTTGAACCGGCCTCAAAAAAGCCGTTATCCAGCACCAGCGATTCCAGGGTTCTGCAGGAGGTCGTGCCCACACAAATGATCCGACCACCGTTTTTCCTCGTTTCGTTCAGAATATTCGCTGTCTCCTGACTGATCATACACAGCTCACTGTGCATGTGATGCTGGGAAATCTCTTCCGCTTTAACAGGTCTAAAGGTCCCAAGCCCCACATGCAATGTTACAAAAGCGGTCTTAACACCTTTTTGACGAATGCTTTCCAGCAAGGCATTTGTAAAATGCAAGCCAGCAGTGGGGGCAGCAGCGGAGCCAACTTCCTTGGAATAAACTGTTTGATAACGTTCCTGGTCTTGCAGTTCGGCTTTAATATAAGGGGGCAAGGGCATTTTCCCAAGGCGCTCAAGAACCTCCAGGAAAATACCTTCATAATCAAACTGAACAACTCTGTTGCCATCTTCCCGAACATCCGTTACCGTAGCGGTCAATTCCCCATCACCAAAGATGATCTGCTGACCGACCAAACACTTTCTGCCGGGCTTTGCAAGACACTCCCATTGCTTATTGCCCAAATCCCGCAACAACAGAAGCTCCACCGCACCGCCTGTAGGACGATGTCCCAAAAGTCTTGCAGGCAGCACACGGGAGTCATTCATAACAAGGCAATCACCGGGCTTTAAATATTCAATAATGTCGTAAAAATGTCTATGTGTAACTGCACCGGTTTTACGATCAAGCACCATCAGTCTGGAGCAGTCGCGCTGCTGCAGTGGCGTCTGTGCAATCAATTCCTCCGGCAAATCGTAGTAAAAATCACTGGTTTTCAAGGATTCTCCTCCTAATGATACAGCATATCCAATACAGTATAGACGATTTTAAGCCAATTTGCAACACATAATTATCATCTCAGGCATAGAATGTCACGGAGGTCGAGAATATGACGAAACCACTTTTTACCGGAGTATGTACTGCGTTGGTTACACCCTTTTTAGACGAAAAAGTAAATTATCCGATGCTGAAAGCACTGTTGAAACGACAGATAGAAGCAGGAATAAAAAGTGTCGTTGTTGCAGGCACAACAGGTGAATCGCCAACCCTTTCAGACCAGGAAAAAATAAATATGATTCGATGCTGTAAAGCGCAAGCCGGGCAAGACTGTCTTATTATAGCAGGCACAGGCTCAAATTCTACGAAACACACCGTCGAATTAAGTAAGCAGGCTGCGGATGCCGGTGCAGATGCACTGTTGATTGTTTCTCCCTATTACAACAAAGCAAATTCAGATGGTTTATTTGCTCATTATGTAACGGTAGCACATAGCGTTTCCATACCCATAATACTGTACAACGTCCCTTCACGAACAGGCGTAGACATTCCCGTATCTGTGTATAAAAGGCTTAGTCGAATTCCCAACATTGTTGGGGTGAAAGAAGCATCGGGAGAAATCAGCAAGATCACAAGGATCAAAAATGCCTGTCCCAACGACTTTCAGGTCTGGACCGGAAACGACGATATGACCGTCGCTTCCATGGCGTTAGGTGCATCAGGTGTTATTTCAGTAGCATCAAACATTTGCCCTGAGCAAATGGAGGCAATGGCATCTGCGGCTTTAAATGACGATTTTGAGACCGCATCGCAGGTTCAAAGAATTTTACAACCGTTAATTGACTTGCTTTTTTCTGAAACAAATCCAATTCCGGTTAAGGAAGCAATGAAATGTATTGGTTATGATTGCGGCGGCTATCGATTGCCGCTGTGTAATCCCTCAAAGGAAAACATCCAACGGATAAAGCAATTCTTCTCATAAAAATTCGGCACAGAGTGATAAACCCTGTGCCGAAATATTTACGCCAATACAGCCTTGTGGAAAACCTTCTTGCCCTTGCGGATCTTTACACCATCTTTAAGCATCTGCTCAGTAACGGTAAAGGTATGATCGGCTACCTTCTCATCATTAACGAAGACGCCGCCCTGTTGTACCAAGCGTCTTGCTTCACCATTGGAAGCGGCCAGTTTGCAGGCGACCATCAGATTCAAAATACCAATCTTGCCATCTACGAGCTGCTCTGCAGAGATATCGGTAGAAGGCATATCTGCGGCATCACCGCCAACGAATAATGCCTTGGCAGAAGCCTGCGCCTTTTGTGCCTCTTCCTCACCGTGAACAAGCTTTGTCAGCTCAAAGGCCAATATTTCTTTGGCAGTATTGAGCTGTGCGTCCTTCCACGAGTCCATCTCGTTGATCTGCTCCAGGGGCAGGAAGGTCAACATCCGGATGCACTTGAGCACATCGGAATCTTCAACATTGCGCCAGTACTGGTAAAACTCGAAAGGTGTTGTTTTTTGGGGATCAAGCCAAACAGCGCCCTTAGCGGTTTTGCCCATCTTCTTGCCTTCAGAATTCAGAAGCAGTGTAATCGTCATTGCGTGGGCATCCTTACCAAGCTTCTTGCGAATCAATTCTGTGCCGCCCAGCATATTGCTCCACTGATCGTTGCCGCCGAACTGCATATTACATCCATAATTCTGGTACAGATGATAAAAATCGTAAGACTGCATGATCATATAGTTGAATTCCAGGAAGGATAGTCCCTTTTCCATTCTCTGCTTATAGCATTCTGCCCGAAGCATATTATTAACAGAGAAGCAAGCGCCTACTTCACGAAGCACATCCACATAGTTCAGCCCCAAAAGCCAATCGGCATTATTGACCATCTGCGCTTTTCCCTCACCAAACTCAATAAAGCGCTCCATTTGCTTTTTAAAGCAGGCGCAGTTATGGGCAATGGTTTCTGTGGTCATCATAGAACGCATATCCGTGCGTCCCGAGGGGTCACCGATCATTGCTGTGCCGCCGCCAATCAACGCAATAGGCTTGTTGCCGGCCATCTGCAGACGCTTCATCAGGCAAAGTGCCATAAAGTGCCCAACGTGCAGAGAATCAGCGGTGGGATCAAAGCCAATGTAAAATGTGGCCTTGCCGTTATCGATCATTTCACGAATTTCATCCTCATTGGTAACCTGGGCAATCAGTCCACGGGCAACCAGTTCATCATACAGTTTCATCTTTTTTCCTCCAAAATTAAAAATAACGTCCTCTGCCGTAAGACAGAGGACGCAGTAAGCGTGGTACCACCTCAAGTTCAGCCTTGCCTCACGACAAAGCCCTTTGTGTGTTTAAAACACAGCACGTTATCGGATGCAAGCCGTCTCCCCCTACTGTTTTCAGGCGAGCCACTCCGGGATGTATTTGGGTATGCTCCACGCTGTTTTGCACCAACCAACAGCTCTCTGTAATGGTTTGCAATACCTACTTCTTCCCATCAATGTGTTCTATATTTCTTATGTATCCTAACAAAAGAAGTGGGATTTGTCAAGTGGCGGCAAGCAGCATTTCTTCCGCACTGCGCAGTGTGGTTTCCGTAATATTCGCCCCGCCGATGATTCGAGCCACTTCCCTTTTTCTGCCCTCCAGGTCCAGAGGGGTCACTGTGGTATAGGTTCTTCCCTGCCGTTCTTCCTTCGAGATGAGCAAATGTGTATCGCCCATAGCCGCAAGCTGGGGTAAGTGGGTAACGCAAAGCACCTGCTTGTTCTTTGCCACACTGCGCAACTTTTCTGCAACCTTCTGTGCGGCACGGCCGGAAACACCGGTATCCACCTCATCAAAAATCAGTGTATTGATTTGATCCTGCTCTGCAAGAACATTCTTCATTGCCAGCATAATTCGCGCCAATTCGCCACCGGATGCCACCTTGCTCATAGGTTTCAGTGCCTCTCCGGCATTGGCTGACATATAAAATACCACCTGATCCATACCGATGGCAGACAATTCTGTCTCCGTAAAAGCACAGGAAAACTGAACCTTGGGCATATCCAATGCAGATAGCTCTTCAAGAATCTTCTGGGATAGCAAACGGGCTGCATTCTGTCTGCTCTTGCGAAGCAACAACGCCGCCGACGTTGCTTCCTGCTCTGCTTTATGGCATTTATTTTTCAGGCGTTCGATGTGTTCATCGGCAAACTCGATCTCATCAAGCTCCTGTTTTGCCCGTTCTAAATAGTCCAAAATATCCGCACAGGTTGCGCCATATTTTTTACGCAAGCGGTGAATAACATCCAACCGTGCCTCAATACTTTCAAGCTCATCAGCAGAATAGGAAAGCTCATCTCTTGCCTCACGGACTTCCTCGGCCAGATACTGAACCTGATACATCAGGTCTGCAATTCGTTCGTGAATGCCATTATAGCTCTCCGTAAAACGCTGTAATCTGGAAATTTCTCGTTCCGCCTGCTGTAATAAAGCTGCCGCACCATCTGAGTCATCAGAGCCGTATAAGCACTCCACCGCAGTATAGATGCCATCACTGATCTTTTCTGCATTTTGCAGAAGCTTTCTGCGTTCCTCCAGGGCGGTATCCTCCCCCACCTTCAAATCGGCTTTTTCGATCTCGTCGATCTGGTAGCGAAGTGTTTCCATACGGCGAAGCTTTTCGCCTTCGTCCATGGTTTTGCGCTTAATTTCCTGCCTTAATTGAGACAGTATGTTGTACTTTTCACTGTAGTCTTCCCGCAGGGACTGATTATCGGCATAAGCATCCAGATACATCAGATGGTTTTCTTCATTAAATAAGGCGGCAGAATCGTGCTGACCGTGAATGTTGATCAGCTGAATGCCCAGCTGTCGAAGCATTGTAACATTGATCGCTGTTCCGTTCACCTTGCAGATATTGCGTCCGTCAAGATAAATTTCACGGACGATGACTGTTTCCGGATCATAGGGCACATTATTGTCCTCAAACCAGGAAAACATCGGCACGTCAGTAAATACCGCCCGTACAGAAGCCTTATCTGCGCCTGTGCGGATCATATCCCGGTATGCCCGTTCCCCGATGATGGCCGATATGCCATCTATGACAATGGATTTACCTGCACCTGTCTCACCGGTTAAAATATTAAAGCCTTTATGAAATGTGATGTCAGCACATTCAATGACCGCAATATTTTCTATATGCAGAAGGCTCAACATCAGCATTCACTCCCTTTTATCATTTAAGCAGGTTTTTTATTTCACCGTAAAAAGCGGCGGCAGAATTATTATCACGCATAATTATAACCAGGGTGTCATCTCCTGCCAACGTACCAACAACGGTGCTCAGACTCATCGCATCGATTGCAGAGCCGGCAGCAGAAGCAAGTGCAGGCAATGTATGCACGACCACAATATTCTGCGCATAATCCACTTTCACAACACATTCTCTGAAAATGGTATTCAAACGTCCAACAAAGCTTCGCTCAATTTCGTTCGTAGCTGCCGCCGCATAACGGTATGTGCCAAAGCTGGTTAGCTCCTTAACGATTCTTAGCTCCTTAATATCCCGGGAAATCGTTGCCTGCGTACCACGAAACCCTTCCTGCTGCAAGGCTTCCAACAGTTGTTCCTGCGTCTCCACATTTTTTGCGGATATGATCTCCATGATCTTTGCCTGTCTTTGACTCTTCATATATGAACCCTCAGCCATTCTTAAATTTCATATTAACCACATCGTAAAAGCTTCTGGATTTCAAACGCACCAATTTCGTAGTTAAATTGGACTTTTTGATCTCCACGCTGTCTCCCATATTGATCTTTACAGCCTTGCCGCCATCAACGGATAAAAATGCACTTCGGCGGGCATTATGGGTAAGCGCAACAGAGATTACTCGCTTATCAGATGTAACAATACAGCGGCTTTGCATATCGTGCGCGCACACAGGTGTTACTAAAATACTATGTGCTTCCGGTTCAATAATCGGGCCACCGGCAGACAGACTGTAAGCAGTAGAGCCGGTGGGTGTAGCAACAATCACCCCATCACCGCCACATTCCATAACCTGTACGCCGTCACATTTGACACGAAGATGAACGATCCGCGCAACCGCCCCCTTTGTAATAACCGCGTCGTTTAAACAAATATCATGGTAAATAATACTGCGATCACGATAAACCGTAATATCCAGCATCATCCGTTCATCTATGGTATAATCGTCCTTTGCGATACGGGCAAGCTGTTGCAGCTCAGCGCTCTCCAGCTCAGCCATAAACCCCATTGTTCCGATATTGACACCCAGAATAGGCAAGCCGTACCTTGTAGCGGTTTTCCCCATATGCAAAATAGTGCCGTCACCACCGAAGCATATAATCATAGATGCTGAGGGCAGTTCTCTTTCCAATTTGGAAAAAAACAAATCTTTTGGTAATTCGTATGCTCTGTCAACCTCGAAAGGAAGGCACAATTTAACATCTAATCCGGCCTCTATAAGAATTTTGCGCGCTTCACGAACAGCATTAAAATTCTTGTCACGGTATGGATTCGGTGTGAGAATTATCTTTTTCATAGAGTCACCCCTTCAATGTTTCATGTGCATCCTGTACAAGCTTTGCAGTATCAATAACCGGCTCATCACCGCCTGCCAAAGTCAAATGCGCTAAAAACTCAATATTGCCTTCCGGTCCTTTTACGGGTGAGAAGGTCAAGCCCAGTATGGTAAATCCGATTCTATGAGCAAGAGCGATAAAGTCTTCTAAAACTTCCTGATGTACCGCCGGATCTCGTACAACACCTTTTTTGCCTACTTTTTCCTTACCGGCTTCAAACTGAGGCTTGATCAGACAGAGCACCTGTCCTTGATCCGCCTTCAAAAAGGTTTTAACCACAGGCAAAACAATTTTTAAGGATATAAAGCTTACATCAATAACAGAAAGATCCAGCGGCTCTCCCAATTGTTCCGGGGTAACATACCGCACATTGGTTCTCTCCATAACGACCACACGGGGGTCAGAACGAATTTTCCAGTCCAACTGCCCGTAGCCAACATCAATGGCAAAAACCTTTTTGGCACCCTGCTGCAGCAAGCAATCTGTAAAGCCGCCTGTGGATGCGCCGGAATCACTGCATACATAGCCGGTAGGATCCACGCCAAAGTTGCGCAATGCCTTTTCAAGCTTTAAGCCGCCTCTGCTTACATACGGGCAGACTGCACCGCGTACCTCCAATACCACGTGCTCTTCATAGGAAACTCCGGGTTTATCTGCCTTTTGTCCATCCACATATACATTTCCACTCATTATGATCGCTTGTGCTTTTGTTCTGGAGTCCGCATATCCCTGTTCAACAAGCAAAACATCCAATCTCTTTTTAATTTTCACAGGAGTGCTCCTCCATTACATAATTTACAATTGACTGTGCATCTATTTTGCAGGCCTTACGCAAAGACTGTAAACTGCCGTGGGTAATATAATCATCACCCAGGTCTATACCGTAAACCTTTGCTTTATAATCTCGTTTATGAAGCTCCCAAGCTAAGGCTTCCTTGATGCCGCAGCCTTCGCATACTTCCTCAATAAAGAAAAGCGGTGTATCTTTTTTAACAAGATGCAACAGCTCATCCACCGGCAATGGTTTTACCGTCATCAGGCGCAACACGCCTGCACTTACGCCCTGTTCTTCCAAAAGTCGAGCAGCTTCCATCACATAGTTTACAGCTGTACCGTAAGTGATCAGCATCACGTCATCACCGGAACGATGACTGCAAACAGAAAAACTGCCATCTGCGAGCCAACCACTGTCCTGATATTCGCCATCTCCTCCACGGGGATACCGCACTGCCACGGGACCATCATAACGCAGTACAGACCAGCGAAGCATATCAGATAATTCCTTACAGCTACCGGGACAAAGAATCCGAAGACCGGGAGCATGGCGCAAAAAGCCAACGTCGAAAACGCCGTGATGGGTCTCCCCGTCTTCTCCAACCAACCCGGCACGATCCACGGCAAGGACCGTGTGTAAATGCAGCATACAAATATCCTGCAAAATCATATCGTAGCTTCTTTGCAGAAATGTGGAATACACAGCTACAACGGGAATCATCCCCTGTTTGGCAAGTCCTCCGGCCATAGATACTGCATGTTCTTCTGCAATGCCTACATCAAAGGTACGTTCGGGATACCGATTCATAAAATCTAAAAGTCCCGTGCCGGCAGGCATTGCGGCAGTTATGGCGCAAACCTTTGGATCTTCCTCGGCAAGTCGAAGCATTTCTTCTCCAAATGTCTGTGAGAATGTAGGCTTATCGCTTGACTGTGTCTGGCCGGTCATTGCATCAAAAGCACCAACACCGTGGAATTTTTTGGGGTTGTCCTCTGCAGGCTTAAAGCCACGGCCTTTTTGGGTAACCACGTGAATAAGCACAGGCTCCTGCATCGCCTTCGCGTTATGGAACAGCTCAATAAGCAGCTCTGTATCGTGACCGTCCACCGGGCCCAAATAGGTAAATCCCATACTTTCAAAAATATTGGAGGGAATCAACATCTGACGGATGCGGTTTTTAATTTTACTGGAAATCTTATATAGTGCCTTGCCGCCCGGGATGCGCTCCAAAACTCTTTTATAGCGCCGCTTCATGGTAATATAGTGGGGCTTTGCGCGAAGCTTACGCAAATGGAAAGCCATACCGCCCACGTTGCGGTCTATAGACATCTCATTATCATTTAAAATGACCACCAGGGGCTCATTGCTGACAGAAGCATCACTAAGTCCTTCAAACGCCATACCGCCGGTAGCAGCACCGTCTCCAATGAGGGCAATCACATGATGATTCTGCTTTTGAATCGTTCTGGCACGGGCCATACCTAATGCAACAGAAATAGAATTAGATGCATGGCCTGCCACAAACGCGTCTGTATGGCTTTCAGAGGGCTTTGGAAAGCCAGCCATCCCTCCGAATTGGCGCAAAGAATTAAAATCCGCCTGGCGACCTGTGAGCATCTTATGCACATAAGACTGATGCCCCACATCAAAAACCAGGCGGTCATTTTCCGTGTTGAATACAGTTTCCAGTGCAACGCTCAGCTCTACAACTCCCAGATTTGATGCAAGGTGACCGCCGGTTCTGGAAATATTTGAAACCAGAAATGCTCTGATCTCATCACACAGCTGCAGCCTTTGATCCTTGTTTAATTCTACCAAATCCCGATGGCCGTGAACATTTTCTAAGATAGACACTGAAACACAACCTAACTATTATTTATTTTTCTTTTTTCTTGGATGCAATGCATAGATGGTACGCCCCACCATGTGCACGATCTTGGTGCAGGAGCCAATTGCAAAGGTTTTGCCAATGGCCTTGCCGCCTACGGTCAATCCTGCAACCAGTGCTGACATTGCCAGCTTGATGATTTGTGAAGTATCTCCGGAAAAGTCCACCAAAATCTGTGCCGCAATGGATGCGGAAGCAGAACCGGAAACAACGCCGCAAATATCACCGATCACGTCATTGCAAATAGAACTGACCCTTTCAGCATTTCGAAGAAGAGAAATCGCCTCTTGTGCTCCGGGCACTTTACGGGCCGCCATAGAATGAAAAGGCTTCTCATCGGCAGAGGTCACCGCAACACCGATAATATCAAATATAATGCCGATCAGCACGATCACAAAAAGCACAACAAAAGCTATTCCAACAGAGCTGGAGGCCATCAATTCGTTGGATGCAAAAGAAAATGTGCCGGAAATAAGAATCGTAACAACAAAAATAGTAATAACCCAACGAATAGTTTTATTGCGTTCTTTTTTCGAAGAAGATGCGTCTGATTTAGACACGTACAAATCTCCCTTATGTTCAAAGTAAACGGTAGCAGGCAGGATAAATCTTACGGCTTAGGTCGGGTTGGTTTTCCCCATTCGAAACCTGCCGTTGCCGTGCAGGCTGTTTCCATTTAATCCAAAAGCTCAAGTGTTGCCAAATAATGAGTACCCGATTGCCACTGAGACCGTACTGTAATCCCCTGCCTGCCCAGTTACGACAGCCTAGGTGTTTTCCACCGCAAAACGATTCGATTCTTAGCCTCTTTTGCAAATATGGTTTCCAGGAGCAATAGCATAAAATGTCTGCGCACGACACCGTTATGCATGTTCCCCTTTCCCCGCATATTCACTCAAGGCAGGCTACACTGCATGTAGCATCGCGATTCTGCGCACCACATTGCAGGTTCATACCAGGCTCGTACGCGATTGGGTCCTGTTTGCAGGATCTATACCACCGTCGCACAACACCAGGTCTCCACGGAAAACGGGTCGTATACTCCATGCCATTGGAGTGCGCCCGAAATCCTTAACCCCCAGCACCCACCCTAAACTGGGCGTAAAAAGCAGGCACCACGGACTTCATCGATATGCCCTTCATAGGATTTTTAGGCCCTACCTGGGAACCGACCATTTTGACTAGGATACTGCACCGTCAAAATGAATATTATCATAGAATATATGAATATTCAAGCATTATTTCAATAATTATTCATTTGGAATACACCATAGCGCAAAAAATCCTGCCGTTGACGGCAGGATTTATTTTTGCGTAGTACTGTGTTTGAAAATCAGAACGCTTCCAACATAATTGATTATAATTACTGCAACAGAGACGATCGCCTTAACAGCAATGGCGTTATAGGCCATCATATCGACGAAAAACACCATTGCGGCAGATTCCAGTAAAAAGGATGTCAGGCGGCAGCAATAGAAGTTAAACGCCTCCCTAAGCACCACCTTCGCCGACCAGTCGTAGCTTTTGAAAACAAAAGGTTTATTTGTAATAAATGCAAAGAATACCGAAACCACCCACGCAAGTCCGTTATAAAGTGTAACCGGCTCACTGTTTCTAAAGGGCAGAAAAATCAACCAGTTGACCAAGGTCGTCAAAATGCCAAACAGAACGTATAGGACCATATTCCAGTGCTTTTTTGCAAAGCAAACAAGCTTGGCGGACAAATCGAACACCTCCTATTAGGTGCATCATATCATATATTGTCCGATTTTGCAAGTTTTATAAGATTTTCATCCCTTTAAGAGCTTTTCTATGGCCGCTATTTTAAGGCAGGTGCAGAACACATCCATTGCTTTTTCCAGTTCTTCCACAGGGGGCAGACTGGGCGCGATGCGGATATTGCTGTCATCGGGATCGATTCCGTAGGGATAAGTCGCACCGGCAGGTGTCATAGTAACGCCGGCCTCCTTGCAAAGTGCCAGTGCTCTTTTGGCAGTTCCGGGCATCGTGTAAAGGCTCACAAAATAGCCGCCCTTTGGTTCATTCCATCGGCCAAAGCCGCACGGCAAAATCATCCGGTGCAGAGACTCGGAAACAACTTTGAATTTCGGTCTAAGGATCTTGGCGTGCTTTTGCATAACCTTTAGTGTGTGCTCCTTATCTTTTAAATAAAGAACGTGACGCAACTGGTTAACTTTGTCGTTGGAGATCATCTGCACACCAAAGAGCTTGGAAAAGTATGCAACATTATCCTCAGAACAAGCAAGCACGCAAATACCGCTTCCCGGGAAGGTAATTTTTGAGGTGGAAGCAAACTCATAAACCATATCCGGACTTCCAGCCTGTTCGCACAGTCGAATAATATCCGGGAAAGGCTTATATTCGCCTCTGAACTCGTGAACACAATAGGCATTATCCCACATAATAGCAAAATCCGGTGCGGCAGGCTTCAAATGTGCAAAGCGCTGGATGGTTGCTTCGGAATAGACGATTCCATCGGGATTGGAATACTTGGGAACGCACCAAATACCCTTAACACAGGGGTCCTTTACATACTCCTCCACCTGATCCATATCGGGACCTTCGTCAGTCATCGGCACCGTGATCATCTCGATGCCATAAAACTCTGTGATACGGAAGTGCCGATCATATCCGGGACTAGGGCACAAAAATTTTACCATCTCTTCCTTGCACCAAGGCTTCGGGCTGTGCAAAAGACCGTGCGTATAGGCACGGGAAATTACGTCAAACATCAAATTCAGACTGGAAACACCACCCACAAAGGTTTGTGAGGGCTTGCAGTCCAGCATATCCGCCCAGTATGCTCTGGCACAGGGAAGGCCCTCCAATTCGCCATAATTGCGCACGTCAATGTCATCTGAGACGCATTCTTGGGCATCGTTCAAAGTCCTGAGCATATTGATTACCAAATCCAGCTGATCGTTTGAGGGCTTTCCTCTTGCCATATTCAGCTTCAGATTCTGTTCCTTGCATGCTGTAAAGTGGGCATATTCTTTCTTATATTCCTCTTCCAGCTCTTGCGGGGTCATTGCGTAGTAGTTTGCCATAAGATCGCCTCATATCTTTTCATTTTTCTTATAGTTATTATATTCAATTTGTTACATTATTGCAACCTCCAATGTCATTCTTCTGCATTTTTGTGATATTTTCGCCCATAGAAAAGAGAATAATGGTGCAAAATTCCAAAAACATTATTGTTTATCATCATAATTTAAAAACCTCTATACGAAAACAAATATATATAAACAGCGCAAGGAACAAAAATTCCTTGCGCTGTATGGTCACTTTCCTGTTGAACCGAAGCCTTTTTGGGCTCTTAACGTATCGTTCAGCTCATCGACTTGGCAAAACCCGGGGGTAAATACCGGCGTAATTACAAGCTGCGCAATACGGTCACCGTGGCAGACTATTCGTTTCTGCGCACCGTGGTTATGCAGTGCCACAATAAACTCGCCTCGATAGTCTGAATCAATGACGCCTACCTTATTTGCAGGTGCTAAATCACTTTTGCAGGCCAAGCCGCTTCGTGCGTAAATCAGCCCTACGCAATTTTTAGGCAATTCCATAGCCAGTCCGGTGGGGATAAATACTGTCTCCCCTGCCTCAATTTCTACCGGCGCACTCAAACAGGCATACAAATCGGCACCGGCAGCTTCAGCTGATCCATAGGTAGGCAATATTGCCTGCTCTTTTAATTTTTTTACTTTGATCGGCTCCATATTACTCCTCATTTTTTCTTCTCAAATTTTGAAAACCATTTAAAGGTCAGCGGCCATAAAATACCGGCTGTTACTGCAATACAGAAATAGCGAAGAGCACGTCCGGGCATCTCACCAAAAAGTGCATTCAGCGGCGTTTTAAGTCCAACTTTAACTGCCATCACAAGACCTAATCCCACAACGATTTTAATAAGCTGCGCCCACCAGACTGCGCAGACCGGATAATTGACCCATTTGCGGTCTACCATATCGACGACCACAAAGCCTGCCACTGCTCCCACTAGGGTATAGGCATTTTCAACGGCACTGTTTAGGTTATGCTGCTGAATATCTGCAGGGAACGGATAAAGCTCAACAAACAGCAAATATACTACAGACATTGCAAGCATGATCCACAGAATAAGGGGAATATATTTTCCATCGTGCCCCAATATTAAAGGACGCAAAACAAAAATCAACAGCAGCGCGATCGCCACCGAGGTAAACACATCCAAAGGAGTATGTACGCCCAAATACATGCGGGAAAAAGGCACGATCACACACAAGGTGATCATAATCGCTTTCAGAAGCTTCTCCTTCGTTAAGGTTGCGATCGCTCCAAAAGTACCCACCGAGTTCATTGTGTGGCCACTGGGAAAGCTATAATCATTGGCACCGGACTTTGCAGCCTCAACCGCTTTAAAATTGGGGTCTAAATCCCAGGGTCGTTTGATGCGGAACGTAATTTTCAAGAACTGGCAGATCCAGGTTCCAACAAAGCCAACACTCAGCACATAGTACGCCTGACGTTTATTGACGCACCAAAGCATGATCACTGCCGCCACCATAAACGCTTCAACAGAGCCCAAAAACGTAATGCATAGCATTAGCCCGTCCAAAAACGCGTTACGCAGGCCCTCTAAAAAAATCAAAAAGTCCAATATAATACCTCCTTATTCAGGAGATATTATATAACACTCTTGCAAATTTGTAAATATGGGATATAATAATGAAAAAAGGAGGTAATACTGTTGTTTTATTACTATGGCTTTGACTGGACTTATCTGGTTTTGGTGCTTCCATGCATTTTATTTGCTTCAATTGCCAGTATAAAGGTAAATTCCACATTCAAAAAGTATTCTCAGCAGCTTTCACGCAGAAGAATTTCCGGCGCTGAGGCCGCGCAAAGAGTTCTGAGTGCCCACGGTGTCCGAGGTGTAAGAATTGAAAGGGTCAACGGAAATCTAACGGATCATTTTGACCCGAAAGCAAATGTGATCCGACTTTCCGAGGATGTGTACGACAGCACTTCCACCGCCGCCATCGGTGTTGCCTGTCACGAAGCAGGACACGCTGTGCAGTACGCAACGGAATATGCTCCCATCAAGCTTCGTGCCGCTATTATCCCGATTACAAATATCGGCTCCAAGCTGGCTATGCCTCTGATCCTGATCGGCCTGCTGTTAAACTACGGCGCAAGCCAGGCATCTTCCGATATTGCCTATACGTTGGTCTGCATCGGCATTGCCGCATTCGGCCTTTCATTTGTATTCCAAATGGTAACGCTTCCTGTGGAGTTCAATGCAAGCCGCCGTGCGATCACTACAATCAAAGAACAAGAAATCCTGACACCCGAAGAACAAAAAGGCGCTCGCAAGACCCTGACCGCTGCAGCAATGACCTATGTTGCCGCAACCGCTGTTGCCTTTGCTCAGCTTTTGCGTCTGATTCTGCTTTTTGCACGTCGGGACGACTGATTTTACCAAAATAATCCTGCTGCGGTATTGACAACCGCAGCAGGATTTTGTATACTTCTGTCGGTATGAAAAGTATGAAAAGTAGGAAAGGAAGATGATTTTGGCCGGTGGAAAACACATTTTAGGAAAAGGTAATGCCCGACGTGTATTCGGAACTGCAAAGGTTGGAGATCGGGGCCAAATTGTAATTCCGAAAGAAGCACGGGAGCTTTTCAACATTGAACCCGGGGATACACTGCTCATCCTCGGAGAAGAAAACAAGGGATTGATCATTTCCCGCCCTGAGCTTTTAAAGAATTTGGCAGATCAAATATTCGAAACAGGTGATTAAAATGGAGCAATTGATGAATTTATATGTCGAAATGGGCATTTCTGAAAAAGTTTATGATTACGGAGAGAAGGCCATTAAGAAGCTGGAGGACCGCTTTGCTGTCATCGATAAAATCGCAGAATACAATCAAGCGAAAGTCCTTGCTGCTATGCAGAAAAACAAAGTTTCAGCTGTCTGTTTTGCTGCTACGACCGGTTATGGCTACGACGATGTAGGACGAGACAATTTAGAGCGTGTTTACGCCGATGTGTTTCACACAGAAGCCGCCCTTGTCCGTCCCCAAATTACTTGCGGTACACACGCGCTAACTGTAGCACTTTCCGCCAACCTGTTGCCGGGAGATGAGCTGCTCTCCCCCGTGGGTTTACCTTATGATACATTGCAGGAGGTAATCGGGATTCGTCAGAGCCCTTGCTCCTTGGCCGAATACGGTGTCTCCTATCGTCAGGTCGACCTGCTGGACGATGGCACATTCGATTACGATGGTATCCGTGCCGCAATCAATGAAAAGACAAAGCTCATCACCATTCAGCGCTCTAAAGGATATGCTACCCGTCCCACATTCTCCGTCGCACAGATTGGCGAGCTGATCGCCTTCTGTAAATCCATCAAGCCCGATGTGCTGGTAATGGTGGACAACTGTTACGGCGAATTTGTGGAAACCATCGAGCCCTCGGATGTTGGTGCGGATATGGTCGTTGGCTCGCTGATCAAAAATCCCGGCGGCGGTCTTGCCCCCATTGGAGGCTACATTTGCGGCACGTCTGCCTGTGTCAGCCGTTGTGCATTCCGTCTTTCCGCTCCCGGACTGGGTCAGGAGGTAGGTGCAAATCTTGGTTTGATGCCCTCTTTGTATCAAGGCTTTTTCCTTGCCCCCACAGTTGTTGCCAGCGCAGAAAAAGGTGCAATTTTTGCCGCCAATCTTTACGAGCCGTTAGGCTTCCGTTGCGTGCCAAACGCCACAGAAAGCCGTCACGACATTATTCAGGCGGTGGAACTGGGCAGCGAGGAAGGAATGATCGCCTTCTGCAAGGGCATCCAGGCCGCCGCGCCGGTGGATTCTTTTGCAACCCCTCTCCCTTGGGAAATGCCCGGATATAACGACAAGGTCATTATGGCCGCCGGCGCATTTGTACAGGGCTCTTCCATCGAGCTCTCCGCAGACGGTCCGATTCGCCCCCCCTACGCCGTTTATTTCCAGGGCGGTCTGACTTGGCATCACGCAAAGCACGGTATTTTGTTAAGTCTGCAGAAAATGATCGATGCAGGTCTTGTAAAACTGTAAATAGAAAGAAGGATATCAAATGAACTGGTTATTCTTTTCAATCGCTACTGCTATTTTGTGGGGCGCCGCCGAGCTGTTTTATAAGAAAGGCGCCCAACCTCACGAAAAATTCTCTCACCTGAAAATTTGTGTATGGGTAGGCATTGTTATGGGTGCCCATGCGATCTTCACCTTGCTGACGCAGGACATCAACTACAATCCCATAAACATCATTCGGTATCTACCCGTTTCTCTGTTTTACATCATCTCCATGGCCTTTTCCTACTTTGGAATGCGCTTCCTGGAGGAATCCATCTCCGATCCCATTGAAAACACTGCCGGTGTGATCTGTGCGCTTCTGTTTGTCATTTTCTTGAACGAAACGATCGCCCCCCTCACATGGGTAGCTATTGGAATTATTACCGTTGGTGTTTTGGGTGTCAGCTTCCTGGAAAACAAGGGTGATACTCCGAGAAAAAAGCGCTTGGGTAAAAAGCTGGCAATCATTGCATTCTGTATGCCTTTTGTTTACGCCCTGCTTGATGCGTTTGGCACATTCCTGGATGATGCGTTCTTCCTGATTGAAGATGTTGCCAATTCTCCCCTGGTAGATGTTACCACCGAGAACATCGAAGCCGTTGCCAACACAAGCTATGAGCTGACATTTGCCCTTTTCGCACTGGGACTGTTTATCTTTATGAAAGCTAAGAAGGTTAAATTTGGCCCAGTCCCCCAGCACAAAGACAAAATTCTTGCAGCTGTTTTTGAAACCGCAGGTCAGTTCACATACGTTTATGCCCTTGGTGGCGTAGACGCAGTCGCTGCCCCCATCCTTTCCTCTGTATGTGTTGTTTCCCTGTTGCTTTCCCGTATTTTCCTGAAAGAAAAGCTTTCCTGGAAAACATATATATTTATTGCCATTGTGATTATAGGTATTCTCCTGATGGCAGTAAGCGAAGAGCTCTAACAGTAATATAAAATCGCCGGCGATCACCTGATAGGTGATCGCCGGCAGATTATTTATTTCTGTGTGGGTTTTTTGCCGCCTAATTTCAGCAGGCCGTATTTGATATCCCAAAGCTTTTGGGAGAGGTCCACATAATAGGTGTGGGGATTGTCAAAACGCTTGACCTCGTCCCACAGCGTATCGATCTGTTCCATGCAATATGCACGAATGGTCTGCAAATCGGGGCACTCATACACCAGCTTGCCTTTTTCAAAAATCGGCACCATCAGGTTCTTGGCGGTAAAGTTATACACGATTTTCCGCTTCCAGGTTGCTTCCGGATCGAAAATCTCCATTTCTCCGCTGTCGTCCACCTGCTCATCATAAACACACAGGTAATCCGCAATAGCTTTGCCTGTATCGTTGCCGTAGAAGCGGTAGAGCTTTTTAAAATGCGGATTGGTGATCTTTCCCACATTCTCGGAAATTTTAATTTTCGGCTGTACAGTCCCGTCATCCAACTCCACAGCTGCAAGCTTATACACGCCACCAAATACCGGCTCACTCTTCGCTGTGATTAAGCGCTCACCGACACCGAACATATCAATCTGTGCCCCCTGGCGAAGCAGATCCTGAATAATGTATTCGTCCAGGGAATTGGAGACAGAGATCTCGCACTCGGTCCAGCCTGCGTCATCCAGCATTTTTCTTGCCTTCTGAGACAGATAAGCCATATCGCCGGAATCAAGACGGATACCGCACTTGGTAATGCCCAAGGGTTTTAAGACTTCATTAAAGGCCTTGATGGCATTAGGTACGCCGGACTTAAGCGTATTGTAGGTATCCACCAGCAGTGTTGCGTTGTTGGGGTATAGCTCACAATATGCCCTAAAGGCCTCCAACTCGGTATCAAACATCTGCACCCATGCGTGGGCCATCGTGCCGCCTGCGTACACGCCAAAAAGCTGGTCGGAAATGGTGCAGGCAGTGCCGTTACAGCCGCCGATATATGCCGCTCTGGAGCCCAGGATGGCCGCATCCGCACCCTGTGCCCGCCGTGAACCGAATTCCAAAACCCTTCTGCCCTGAGCGGCACGCACTACACGATTTGCCTTGGTAGCGATCAGGCTTTGATGATTCACAGAAAGCAGAATAAAGGTTTCGATCAGCTGTGCTTCAATGGCAGGTGCCCGAATGGTCATGATCGGCTCCTGGGGAAAAATAGGTGTGCCCTCAGGTACTGCCCAAATATCGCCTGTAAATTTAAAATCTGCCAAATAGCTCAAAAACTCTTCATTAAACAGCTTGCGGCCACGCAGATATTCAATATCAGCAGGATCAAAATGCAGATCCTGAATGTAGTCAATGATCTGCTGCAGTCCGGCGGCAATGGCAAAGCCGCCGCCGTCGGGACAGCGACGGAAAAATACATCAAAATAGCAGATGCGATCCTTATAGCCCTTTTGGAAATAGCCGTTTCCCATAGTCAGCTCGTAAAAATCACAAAGCATAGTCAGATTTAACTTGTCGTTGACGTTCAATGTGAACACCTCTTTATCTTTATTTTTACTTATTATAAATCAACAGTTTCAAAATATCAATATTTTTATTGACCCAAATTCACTTTGAGGCTATAATGGGTGCGAAAGGATGTGATTGTATGGAGATCACCATAGGTATGAAGGGTGTTGTCCGCACAGATGTGGAAAAAGCAGATACCGCTTTGGAGGTTGGCTCTGGCAGTTTACTTGTTTATGCAACTCCCTGTATGGTCGCACTGATGGAAGGTGCCGCCTGTGAAGCCATAGAACAGGCTATTCCGGAAGGTAAAACTTCGGTGGGCACATATCTTGAAATCAGCCATCTGTCAGCAACGCCCGTTGGCATGGAGGTTAGAGCAGAAGCTGAGGTCATTGCGGTGGAAGGAAGCATCCTCACATTTAAAGTAGAGGCCTTTGACGAAGCGGGTAAGATCGGTGAAGGTATACACAAAAGGGCTTTGATTCAGACTCAACGTTTTTTGGATAAGGCATACGCAAAATTATAAAGCAATCCTCTGCTTGATCAGCAAGCAGAGGATTATTTTTTGTCAGGAAGAAATATCCTGAAAGCTGTGGGAAGTGCCTCATCCTGTCGAATTTGCTCTAAGGTGCGCCAGTGAAAGCTTGGAAGTATACCGGATACTTCCAAATAGTAGCACCGCATATTCCACTGGATGTGGGTAAAAATGTGGGTGCGCTCCACCTGTTTTATAATATTTTTAACCTGTATGTTCTGCTTTTGCAGGTAGTTCGCCGCCTCAGTCGGGCTTAAAAAGCCTTCTGTATTGGGAAACTGCCACATTCCTGCAAGAAGGCCTTTTTCAGGTCTCTTGGTCATTGCGTACAGATCCTTTGCCCAAAGCACAAACACTGTTTTTTCCTCTATGCGGCGCTGTTTTTTGGGAAGGCGGACAGGAAGCTCCTGTGCAGTACCGGCCCTGTGGGCTTTACAGAAAGAAGCGCAGGGACAGTTTGTGCAGTCCGGCATCCTATCCGGTCCGCAAACTGTAGCCCCAAGTTCCATTAGTGCCTGCGTAAAATCACCTGCATCCCGGGGATAGATCGCCTCCAGCGCCTGCGTGGCATTCTTTCGGAAGGCAGGCAAGTCAACAGAACGGGCGTCATTTGTCAATCTGCTCCAAAGACGCAAAACATTTCCATCAACCGCAGGTGTTTTCTGATTAAAGGCAATGGAACAAATTGCACCCGCGGTATAAGGACCCACTCCGGGAAGGGCTAAAACATGCTCATACTTCTCGGGAAATACCCCTTGATGCTTTTGCATGATCACCTGTGCCGCTTTATGCAGATTGCGTACACGCGTGTAATAGCCCAGTCCCTCCCAAAGCTTTGTCAGCCGTTCTTCTGAGGCATTTGCTAAATCTGCCACAGTCGGAAGGGCCTCCATAAAACGTTTATAATACCCTTTCACCGCTTCTACCCGCGTCTGCTGAAGCATAATTTCCGAAACCCATATATGGTACGGGTCTTGGTCCATACGCCACGGCAGTACACGCCGATGGGAGTAGTACCAGGGCAGAATGGCATCCGCCAAACTATTGAATTCCAACTTATCCTTTTCCATTACATACACCTTTATACACTAAGCCCCATCCTAATTGCAGGATGGGGCAACAATTTATCCGGGGAAAACGCTGGTAAACCAGAAAAACACAGGAAGCGTCAAGGAAAACATGCTCACCAGCCAAGGCAAACATACGCGACGGGAAATAAACATCATAATCAGAGCAATGACAGTAATGAGTACAGGGATAATGACCGCCTCTGTATGGCCAATGGTCGCCATAGATATTTTAATCAATCCGTCTGAAAACTTCGGAAAGTAAATACTTACTTCCTCAGGAAGTGCCGCAGCATTCCGCACAGCCAAAAAAATCGTGCCGAAAATAACAGGAATGGAAAGAAATACACTGCGCAGTTTATAAATCCACTGGCAGGTAACTTTGAAAAGATTACCTTCCTTTTGGGCATTTTCCTTGTCGGATTTAAATTCCTGCCGAGTGGCTTGGAATTTATTTTTTATTTTGGTAAAAATATTCATCATACCACCTCCGGCTCAAATCAGGTTATATTTTAGCATAATTCTTTGAATTATGCAAGATTGTACGATAATTTTTCAAAAGTTTGTTTGTGTCCTCTTTATTGTACCGAAAGGCCGTTATGATAAGGCCATAAAGAAAAGGAGGTAACACCATGAAAACTCAAACCTTAAGTAAACGGGATTTTCCCTTCGCCCCTTATCCCAACGCCGCTACCCGTCGGGAGCTGATGCACAAAATGGTAGACCATTTGCTGATCATCGCCTGCTCTGCAGGTATTGCCTCGGCACTAATGCTTCTTGCGGTGATCGCCTGAAATGTCCAGTTTTAGATCGGTTCTTCCAGATCCGCCTGCGTAATAATACGACAGGCGGATATTTTTTTATTCTCGGTTACAATGATCGCCGCTGTTCCACTGTAGCTTCCGCAGGTTCCGGGATTCACAATCCAAAGTCCATCATCCTCACGGTGACAATCACTGCGATGGGTGTGTCCGTAAAGTGCAGCCTGTGCACCCCGGCGGCGTGCCTCTGCGACTAGTCCACCAATGCCCATTTTTACATCATGCTGATGACCGTGGGTCATTAGCATTTTTACGCCGTCTATTTCATAGCATAATACACGGGGCAGATCCGGATCGCAACGGTAACGGTCACAATTTCCGGGAACAATATGAAATGGGATATGAGTATACCCATCCTGCAGGCACTGGGCATCCTCATAGTAATCGCCTAAATGAATAACCTCGTCAGGCTTCACGCGGTCAATACACAATCGCATAAAGCTTAGCGCGGCGTGAGAGTCGGAAAGCACAAGAATATTCATCATTCACCCACCATTCTATATTGCATATATTGTTTTGAGGTTATTATACCATACTTTTACAGGAAAAGCTATGAAACATTTCACATATATTTTTAAAAGCAACCATCGTAGATAGGAGGTGTATATATGCATCAGAAGCCATCAAAACAGGATATTGAAAAAGCTATGCAGTTTGCAAAATCACCTCAGGGACAAAGACTGATTCATATTTTGCAGCAAAAAGGCGGGCAATCGGTGGAAGATGCAAAAAAGCAAGCCGAAAACGGTAACTTTGCAGATGCGCAAAAAACACTGTCTGCTGTTTTAAACGATGCGCAAATTCAAAAGCTTCTAAAGGAGATGAAAAATGGCAATGAGTGAATTGGAAGATCAGATCTCTGCGGTAATGAATAACCCTGCACTGATGGAACAAATCATGTCTATGGCTCAATCTTTTGGTCAGCAAACACCGGAGCAAGAACCGCCCCCCGCAAACAACCCTTTAAAAGGCGTGGATCTACAGCTGCTTCAAAAGCTCTCAGGATTTGCGCAGAAAAGTCACATCGACAGTAATCAGCAAGCACTTCTGCACGCATTACAGCCGTACTTAAAGGGCAATCGAATCAGCAGGCTGGAACGGGCAATGCAGGCGGCAAAGATGGCCGGTCTTGCCACCTCTCTTTTAGGCAGGTGACAGCATGTATAACCGATATATACCCAATCCGGACGGTTCTTATGCGCGTAACAGAATGCCGGACAATGTAAAAAACGGGAAACCGGATCACAATAGCTCCTTTGAACAGCATTCGCAACTGCAGAATTTTACACCAAACGACCGACAGATATCAGATCATCCGCTAAGCTTTATAAGGCAATTATTTGGCAGCAGCTTTGATATGGGAGATTTGATCGTTATCTTGTTACTGCTGCTTATGGCCGGTGACTCGAAGGAAGAACGAAGCAATGCCCTCTTAACCATCGCACTTTACTTTATATTGTAAAAGGGACTGTTTTCACAGTCCCTTTAACTCATTTAGCAACAAATCCAAGCTTTTTATAGACCTTGCGCAGCGTCTTTTCCGCTACATAGGAGGCCTTCTGCGCACCATCACGGTACACACTCTCAAGATATGCCTTATCTTTCATAATGCGCAGTGTTTCCTCACGAATGGGACGAAGGGTCTCCACAACCGCCTCGCCTACCTTGGGCTTGAACGCACCGTAGCCCAGTCCGTCAAACTCCTGCTCGATCTGATCATAGGTCTTGCCGGTGCAGGCAGAATAGATGGTCATCAGATTGGCAACACCGGGTTTATTTTCCTTGTCATAGCGCACACAATTGGTAGTATCGGAATCGGTAATGGCACGCTTAAACTGCTTCATAATGACCTCAGGCGGGTCCATCACCAGCACTCGGCCTGTATCCTCATTTTCCGATTTGGACATTTTGGCCAGGGGGTTGGTCAAACTCATAATCCGTGCTCCAACCTTGGGCACAAAGGGCTCAGGGATCTTAAATACATCCCCGTACACCCCGTTAAAACGACGGGCAATGGTATGACAAAGCTCTACGTGCTGCTTCTGATCCTCACCAACTGGCACCAAATCAGGCTGATACAGCAGAATATCCGCCGCCATTAAGCTGGGATAGGAAAACAGACCGCCGTTAATATTATCTGCATTTTTTGCGGATTTATCTTTAAACTGGGTCATTCTGCTCAGCTCGCCAAACATAGAGTAGCACTGTAAAGCCCAACCCAGCTCAGCGTGCTGATGCACATGGCTCTGAATAAATAAAGTATTTTTTTCAGGGTCTAAGCCGCAGGCAATATACTGCGCAAGCTGCTCTAACGTTCTGCGGCGCAGATCCGCAGGATTCTGACGTACTGTAATGGCGTGCAGATCCGCCATAAAATAATAACAGTCGTATTCGTCGGCACGTTCTGCCCAATTCTTGATCGCCCCTAAGTAGGAACCCAGGGTCAGATCGCCGGAGGGCTTAATGCCGGAAAGCATTCTTTTCTTTTGTACTACTTCTTCCATAAATATATTCCTCTTTTCCCAAACTCTGCCGCGCAAGTAAAAGGCGGGAAGCTTCTTCCAAATATATTAGCATAATCCGCTAAAAAACGCAATGGGAAATTGACTTATACCGTCAACCTGTGTTATATTATATGGGAAATTTACACCAAAGAGGTGGATGATATGGATTATACCGCATTAGCAAACCTACTTTTCCCCCACGTCAGCGAAACACCTGAGGAGATTGAAGCCCGCTTCCCCGACCGTAACACACCGGAAGGAGCAGTGATCACCAGAATGGCGCCCTCCCCTACCGGCTTCGTCCATTTAGGTAATCTGGTGCAAGGTCTGACCTCCGAACGTATGGCCCACAGAAGTGGCGGCGTACTGTTTCTTCGAGTGGAGGATACTGATGCAAAAAGAGAAGTTCCCGGCGCTGTTGAGGTGCTCATCAACACCCTGAAGCACTACGGCATCTCCTTCGATGAAGGCGCTACCGTAGATGGCGACAGCGGTGCCTACGGTCCCTACCGTCAGCGTCAAAGAGCAGCGATCTATCACGTATTTGCAAAGAAGCTGGTCAGCGAAGGCCATGCCTATCCCTGCTTCTGCACCGAAGAGGAATTGGCCGCCATGCGCGAAAAGCAGGAGGCCAACAAGGAAACCACCGGCTACTACGGTCCCTATGCTGTATGGCGTGATCGTCCCCTGGAAGATGTACAGGCTCAGCTTCAAAAGGGTATGCCCTGGGTTCTGCGTTTCCGCTCCACCGGTTCTATTGAAAATCAGTTTAAATTTGACGACCTGGTCAAGGGCAAACTTACCATTACCGAAAACAACGTTGACCACGTGCTGCTAAAATCCGACGGCATTCCCACCTATCACTTTGCTCACGCGGTGGATGACCATCTGATGAAAACCACCCACGTTGTCCGCGGTGACGAGTGGCTGCCAAGCCTCCCCTTCCACATTCAACTGTTTAAAACCTTGGGCTTTAAGCTCCCCAAGTATGTACACATCGGACCGCTGATGAAAATGGACGGCACTTCCAAGCGGAAGCTGAGCAAACGTAAAGACCCGGAGTTGGCGCTGACCTTCTACAAGGCAGAGGGCTTCCCCGTAGAAGCAGTTTATGAATATCTGATGACCCTGCTAAACTCCAATTATGAAGATTGGCGCAGAGCAAATCCCGACGCCCCCTCTGATGAGTTTAACTTCAGCCCGAAGAAGCTGAATCCTGCAGGCAATCTTTTTGATTATGCCAAGCTTACAGATGTCAGCAAAAATGAGATCGCAAAAATGGATGCGCAGAAGGCATACACCTTGCTTACTGAATGGGCAAATGAATTTGACCCCGATTTTGGAGCAAAGCTTATCGCTGACAAGGATTATGCAGTTTCCATCCTATCAATCGGTCGCGGCGGCAAAAAGCCGAGAAAGGATCTTGCAACCTGGAAGGAAGCAAAGCCTTATATGGGCTTCTTCTACGACGAATACTTGGAAGCTCCTGTTTTTGATGAAGCCTTCTCCAAGGAAACCATCATCTCCGCACTGGAAAAATTCATCTCCGTTTATGACGAAAATGACGATTCCGCTGTATGGTTTGATAAAGTAAAGGCTATTACCGAGGAGCTTGGCTTTACAACGGATATGAAGGCTTACAAGGCAGACCCCACCGCCTATCCCGGAACAGTTTCCCACATCTCCACCTTCATTCGTCAGGCTGTTACCGGCAAGACCAATTCCCCGGACTTGTACACCGTGATGCAGATTCTCGGCAAAGAACGTTCTATCGCAAGAATCCGTAATACTATTGAAAACCTCAAATAATATAAATGTGCGTCCCCATTTTCGGGGACGCACATTTATATTACACAGAAATAAATTGTGAAATGCGGAAGAAATACAGGTAAGATGCCTGGATCTCTTTTCCAAAAATACGGGAAAGGGCGTTTGCATAGGCTTTCACCTGTAAACGGTAGGAATCGGTGACCTGTGCAAGAGTATCGCTGGTCACCCGGTCTGTTTTAAAATCCAAAACCGTGATTCCGCTCTCTTCGATGATTGCACAGTCCACAACACCCTGCAGTAAGATCTCATCTCCATCGGACGCATCACCATACTTTTTCGCATCATCTAAAATAGAGAATTTAAACTCCCGCAAGACCTGCTTAGCAGAAATCAATTTTTTACCGATCTCTGAGTCAAAAAACCGCCAAAGCATCATCTCATCAACACTTTCTGCCGCCTGAGCATTGATCCACTTTTCATCGGTCAGCCGTTGAAGCTCCCGGGCGATCCCCTCTAAAGAACTACAGCATTTAAAGTCGATATGCTGCATCACGCTGTGTACCGCATTACCGAACGCCACAGAGGATGTATGCTCCCCGCTGGCAAAGGAGGGTATACGTCGAGCAAAAAAATGCCTCTTTTCTATGGCGGCATCCTCCGCTGCCTCTTGATCCTTAAAACGGCCTTTCAGCTGGGTGGCTGTTTGCTTGGAAGGCATTGACGTGGAGCCGGTATGCGCGTATTGAAACGACAGGGTCTTTTCCAGCGGCGACACATCGGTTTCTTCCAACGGGGCATCCGCCTGAGCTTCAGGCAGCACCACAGGTGTTTGCTGCAGGTTATCCACCAGTGCAATATGCCATCTCTCATCAGAAAATACTAAGTCATCACCCCGTGCTCCACCTGCAAAAAGGCATCCGCCCTCTGCTCTGCGTAAAGCACTGATCAGAACCCAATCTCCCATACCGCCTGCCTCCTGTAAAAGCAGGTCCTTCGCGCCGATGCGCATTCTGGAAATAATGTTCGATACCTTCTTCTCCAAATTCTTATGTGAGTAGGTCATAATCAGTCGGTCTTTTGCGCGGGTCATCGCCACATACAGTACGCGCATTTCCTCCGACATTACATTTTCTTCAATTTTCTGCTTAATACCCTTTTTAGCAAGTGTGGGATAGGTAATGCGCTTACCCGTATCCACGCCCATCAGTCCGATCCCCAAATCCTTATCAAAAAGCACCGGTGCAGTGCCGTCTCTGAAATCAAAAGCCTTACTGAGGGCAGGTATGATCACTACCGGATACTCCAAGCCCTTGGATTTGTGGATCGTTGTGATCGTAACCGCTCCGGGAAGTGCGGAATCCGAGGGGATCCGCAAGCCCTTCTTCTTGAGAGAAGCAACATATTCAATGAAGCTTGTTAGATCATTTCTGCCGGATTCATCAAAACGGCAGGCAAACTGATAGAAGGAACGAATATTTGCAGTTTTAACCGCGCCGTCTTCAAATGCGCCAAATATTCTGTCGGCTTTTGTTCGATCGAATAACGCATCCAGCAATTGAGAAACAGACAGGTGCCGCGCATCCTGCCTTAACGCAGAAAGCATCTGAACAAAGGACCTTGCACCTTCCGATTCCCCGGCGCACAGCGCATCATAAACAGTCCCGAACTTGCGATTTGCCCGTAATTGCGCCAGTGCGTCTGCAGTGAAACCAAACACACGGCTTGCAAGAACGGTCAAAAGCGGAATATCCTGCATCGGATTGTTTACAACCTGCAAAAACGCATAAAGGAAATTGATCTCCTCTGTGGTCAGCAAATTGATATCCGTGCTGGAATTGACCTGGATCCCATGATCGTTTAACGCCTTTTGAAATACCGTTCCAAGAACATTGCCTGTTCGAAGCAGTATTGCAATATCATCGGGCACAATCGATCTAAGCCCCTGGTCATCCCGTACATAGTGTGTGCCGTCGCACAGCTGCTTTACCCGCTGTGCTACAAACTCTGCTTCCTCATCATACCCACGGTCAGCCATCTGAATCCCGTAAAACTCTACAGCAGGCTCGCCAAGTGCTATATGAGGCATTCCCTCATTAAGCCGTTCGTCCTCGCCGTAATATAGTCCGCCGATTTTGGGCGTCATACAATAGGAAAATACATCATTTGCCGCATCCAAAATGTTTTTGGCTGAGCGAAAGTTCCTGTTTAGTGTGATCTTGCGCCCCTGAGGGTCAATTGCATCCTCTGCGGGTGCATATTCGTGATACTTTTGCAAAAACAGGGTGGGATCGGCCAGGCGGAACTGATAGATGGACTGCTTCACATCGCCGACCATAAAGCAGTTATTTTTTTGCTGGGTAATGGCACGGAAAATGATATCCTGCACCTCATTGGTATCCTGATATTCGTCTACCATTACCTCACAGTAACGGCTACCAACTTCCCGTGCGAGAAGTGTGGTTTCCATACGGCTTTTGCCGCAAAGCAGCTCTGCGGTATAGTGCTCCAAATCGCTGTAGTCTAAAATTCGTCTTGACCGTTTTAATCTTGTGTATTCCGTTTCGAACTGTTTTACAAGGCCGATCATACTTTTAATGGATGCTTTACAGGAACGAAGCCGGTGAAGTACTGCCTCACTGCGATCCGTAAACAGCTTCAGCCGTTCAGTCAGCTCTTTTTTGTTCCGATTGCGGTTTTCCTTTATCAGATCCCGTAAATCTTCATCAATATCCTTTTTAGGAAATGAAAGCGTGCCGTAATCAATGTTGCTTCCGTCCACGATATCATCCCATTTATTCATAGAACGAAGACGCATAATGCAAGACAGGGTGTTTTGCAGATTTGCTAAAGGATTAGTCATTCTCCCGTCGGCTTCAGCCAACTTTATCAGCTTTTGATAACACTCGATCTGCGTGTCCAAATAGCTATGCATATCCTCGATCAGATACGCCCCCCACATAGTTTCGGAGGCATCCAAAACACCATCAGCGGCGCAGGCATCTGCACATTTTTCAAGCCATTGATGTGGATTGCAGTGGCATCTGGATTTATTGTAAACCTCCAATATCGTATTGGGTAATTCAAACTGATTACGCTTAAACTCGTGGGATTCCACCAGACGCAAAAAATCTTCATCGGGATGCTCGTATGCCTGCTCAAACACCGCCTCCACAGCCTGTACCTGCAAAGACAGGGTCTCGTCCTCCTCGCCGATACGGAAATCCGCAGGAATATCCAACCGATACGCATTTTGGCGCAACACATCGGAGCAAAACGAGTGCACTGTGGAGATTTTCGCCAAGTACAGCCGTTGAAGCTGGCGCTGGAGTTGCTTATTGTGGGGTTGCTCTGCCAAAAGCTCGTTGAGTTTTTTAGCAATTTTCGCGCGCAACTCCGATGCGGCGGCCTTGGTGTATGTAATGATCAGAAAATCGTCAATATTGATTTTTCCGCTTTCCTGCTTTAAATACAGCATTAGACGGTCCACCAACACTTTGGTCTTTCCGGAACCTGCGGCAGCAGAAACCAGCAATCTCCCGCCTCGGTTTTCAACAGCCATTTTCTGTTGTTGTGTTAACTGTTCAGCCAATTTCTGCCACCCCCTTTTCTACCTGCTCCCAAAACTCGTTGGCATCGATTCGATAGACCTCGTGTACCTGCGTTAATCGTTCCGGACGGCAGATCATTCCATAGGGACAATAAGAGCAGGGCGATTCCTGTCCTTTTTTATACGGATATGCTTCCACATTACCGGTTGCCACCTGGTCAAAGGTCCTTGCAAGGAATTTAAAAATATACTGCTTCAGCGTCTCAAACTGCTCCGAAGAAGCCAAATTCCCCACATAATTTCCGTCTTTATCCATCTTGCAGGAAATTCTTTGCGGGTCGTCGCTGTGCTCCATTGCGTAGAGTACCCGATCATCTTTTAAAAGCAAACCGTTACGCCTGAAGTCGTTTTTATGGGCTCGCTCCGCTTCCTCTGCAGGCACGTCTGCCTTCATAGAAACGAAAGGTACTTTTGCCGGAAAATACTGGATGCCGGAAACCTTGGGTCTTTCCCCAAACAGCTCCACACCTCCATCCTCTAACGCATAAAGGTACAGCAGCATCTGCAAGCCGATGCCGTTGAGAATATCCACATAATCAAAGAGCTTTGTGCCGGTTTTATAGTCTACGACCCGTACATAGGGTTTTCCGTTTAGTTCCCATAAATCCACACGGTCCACAAAACCGTTCAATGTTGCAGAAACCTCCTGCCCCTTGATGGAGATCGCAGGCATACGCTGACCCTCATCAAAATGAAGTTCATACTCCACAGGTTGGAAATCACATTCCTGCATTTCCTCCCACAATTCTTTGACGATCAGCTGTACTTCCTGCCAGTTAGACTTGAACTGATAGTATAAACGTTCCGACTGCAGCTTGCTGAAACGTTCCTCATAATAGCGGTCAGAAACCTCTTTTGCAATTTTCAGCACCTCGTCATAAGGCACCGATCGAAAACCGCCTTTTTGTGTCACCACGCGCCCGCACTCTTCCAGCACTGCGTGTACATAGGTACCAAACTCCGACGCATCCAGCGTAATGGGTTTGCTCTCCCTGGCGTTCAGACCGTACTGGAAGAAATAAAACAGCTTACACTTTGCCATAACATCCACACGGGAGGCAGACATCCGCATATTCTCGCCGTATAGTCTTTGGGCATTCTCCTTAGATACAGAGCCCAGCTCATACTCCCTGCATTGGCTAATCGTTTTAAATTCTTCCGAAATCTGCAATTTGGATGCCCACTGTGCTTGCTCCTCGCGTACCAGCCGTGCCGCTGCCTCCCAGCGGTCTGCCAGCGCTGCGCCAAATTTGGGAGATACACTTTCGATTTTACCGGCCATTTCCCCCAAACGTTTAAAGACAAAAGAAGGCTGGCCGTTGGAGCAGTATACATATACTTGCTCTGATGTTCCGACAAATACCTGCTGGATCTCCAAAAACTGCGTTTGCAGTCCTTCCACTGCACCGGGGTTGATTGGAATACCGATTTTCTGTAATGCTGAACGTTCAAAGTCATTCAGCACGCCTGCGGAATTACCATAAGCAGGAAATGCGCCCTCAGAAGCGCCTAAAATAAATAGATGCTTCATACGATGACAGCGCATAGTACTTACTGTACCCACTGTTACCGCATCCAAAACCGAAGGAATGGTCCCCACGTCATACTGACTTAAAAGCAGTCTAAGCAGTTTTACAAAGGTCTCACTGCTCCAGGAGGTATCACCCAGCACATCATAGAGCTGTTCCAGTGCATTCATCAAAATATCCCAAAGCTGATTGAGGATCTGGGCATTTCTGAAGGCACCGCTCTGTTCCATCTGATTTGCAAGCGTTTCGATTTTGGAAAACAGCCCAATTTCTTCAAAAAAGGCATAAAGCGCTAAAACCTGCTGTTTGACAGAAACTGCATCCCGAAATCCATCCCGCAGCTTTTCAAGGGGCGTAATCATTTTTTCCCGGGCGCAGTTAAGCTCTTGCAGGCGTTTTTCATCGTGGTGACTCCACTCATATTCCAGTCCTCTTGGATGGTTTTCCCACTTCTGCGTCCATTTGTTGCCGCCTATAGACCAAAGAACTGCATACTGCTCCACAATGTCGGATTGCTCAGTGGTTATAGGTGACAGTATGGACTTCATATAGCGGAACACATCCTTCTGATAAAAGCCGCCAAGTGCCACCTCTATGGCCTGTAAAATCGCATAGATGACGTTCTTTCCAAGGACGTTTTCCGTACCGGACAGGTAAAGAGGAATGCCACCCCGCCCTAAAACCGTGTGGACAGGATTTTTATAAACGGACAAATTACAGCATACGATACCAATATCCCGATAACGTACGCCATCTTGTACCAACTGCAAGATTTTTTCCGTTACAGCTTCGCATTCTGCAAAAACAGTTTCAGCAGTATAAATATGCAGAAAATCCGATGCACTTCCCTTTTGGATCGTGCCCTGGAAAAGACGATCGGTAACCGCTAAAAGCTTCTCCTTGCGAGGCTCGACAGGTACAATACAGTAATCAATACCCATTCTCTTTGCAAAAGAAATCAGGTGGTTTGCAGTATCACCCGCTTTTTCGTAGGCAAGCAACTCGGAGGCAGGCTTATCGCAATTCAAGCTGATAACCACCTCAGGGGCATTACAAATCAGGTGATGGACGATGTCCATATGTTGGCGGGAAAAATCAGGAAAAGCATCAAAATAAAATGTATGCTTTTGTGCAAAACTGCCGGCTTCCAATTGCTCTAAAAGCCACGTCATTTGGTCACGTGGATCCTTTTTCCCCCGCGTACAAATAGCGTTATAAGTTTCATAAATCAGAGCAAGTTCTTCTAACTTCTGTGCTAAGCTTCCCTCTGTCTGTCTACTTGCCGCCATTAAATCATCGGATGTTATGGTACAGCGCTTGAACTCATCCACCGCATCCAGCATATCAGTAAGAAATTCCGGACGGGTCTCAACAGATGCGTAGGCCTTCAATTTGCTGTGAAGCATTCTGGTGGCTGCCGCCATTGCAACCACACGACCGCCCTTATCCAGACATTCCTCCACAGGAAAATGCTCCTGCTCCGCAACACGGCGGACAAGACGCGTAAAAGAAAGCACCTCCGCATAAAGGCAGGCAGAATTACCTCCAACACGGGCCAAAGTACGTTCTGTCGTATGGCTCACAAGCTCCGGTACCATTAAAATGCGATTCGGTTTTTTTTGTTGGATATCCCGAGCGATCATCTCCATAACAGCATCGGTATTTGCCTTCCAATCGGTGCCAATCAATATTTTCAGCATAAAAAACCTCGTTTCAAATCTACAAGCATTATTCAAAAAGGCTGTAAAGAAACGACTGTTTCTTTACAGCCTTACCGTCATACCGGCTTACAAATAAAGACTTGGGGATAATTATCCCGCAGCATATTACAAATCACAGCCGCATATTCAAAGCTTTCTACAATGCAGAATACCGCCGATCCCGAACCGGTCATTTGTTGTGCAACTGCGCCGTAGCTGTTGAAAATCGACTTGATATAATTCAGCTCCAAATGTTCACGGGTCACGATGGGATCAAAAACGTTATAGATGTGCTCTGCGATCTTCCCCAAATCCCCTGCCAAAAGTGCACTTTCCATTTGCTGATGGTCAGGACGCTTTCCGATCGGTTCTTCGTCAATTTTACGATAAAGCTCAGGAGTCGATGATGAAAAATCAGGCTTGCACACCACCATAAAGCATTCGGGCATATCGGGAAGCTTGCGCAGACGTTCACCTCGCCCCTCTACCATTGCAGTGCCGCAAAGCACACAAAAAGGAACATCAGAACCCACCTGCGCGCCCAATTCAGCAAGCGCCAAAACAGAAAAAGGTGCATCATAATGCCTGTTCAGTGCGCGCAGGACCGCTGCGGCATCGGCACTTCCACCGCCAAGACCGGCTTCTGTGGGAATGCGCTTTACAATGCGGATCTCAATGCCATCCGGGTCTTTTCCTGTAGTATCAAAAAATACCTTTGCCGCCTTCCAGGCTAAATTCCGTTCGTCACAAGGAATCCCCTCTTTGTCACAAACAAGCCGCCAGGGCGCACCTGTTCCAATGTCAATTTCAATATCGTCACGAATGGAGACGGTTTGCATCACACTTTTCAGATTATGATATCCGTCGGGACGTTTGTCCAGCACATCCAGTGTCAGGTTGATTTTTGCAAATGCGCCTTCGTATAGTGTTGTCATAAACATTCCTCTTTTAGTTTTTTTATTATTATACAAAAAGAACATACCATTTGCAATACGCGTTTTGAATAGGATTGCATTTTTGTGGAATTATAGCACTGTCGAAGATTATAAAACGGAGGTTTAAAATATGGACACTTTGGCATTGATTTTATCCATTATTGGTTCAATTAACTGGGGACTGGTCGGTATTTTCCAATTTGACCTTGTCGCCTGGATCTTCGGTGGACAGGATGCTACCGTCAGCCGCATCATCTATACAGTGGTTGGGCTGGCCGGTCTTTGGTGCATCACGATGCTGTTCCGCAGAAGTAAGCCTAAGATCGATCTCGAGTAATTTTTCCAATCGCGTAATGTAGCAACGGGGCTGTCAGAACTGACAGCCCCGTTCAATTTATCCGTTAACAGTGCGGAAGTAACAGTAGATCGTTATACCGTTATAAACAGTTTTTAATTTTACATTGGTTTTGGAAGATGTTGCAGTAATCCAGTTGTTTTCCAATGTGCAGCTCTCTGCGCCTTCCACGATCTCCCAAACAGTGTCCAGTGAAGTGCTGTTTTTATCACGCAGATCCAAGCCAAACTCCTGCCCGACCTGAATGGTCAGATCGTAGCACTGCATCTCCGGGCTGTCGTTATAAGGCGCACGGGTATTGTAGGGCTTTATGGCAAGAATAAAGTCATCGGGGTCAAACACGCCCGGCTCCTCCGGCACGACCGTGCCGCCTTCATTGATATTGGATGTGGGCTGCTCCTGTGTAAAGGTGCATTCGATCTGGCAGGGCTCAGAATTGCGTCCCTCATAAACTGCATAAATGGTAGTTTTTCCTTCGCTTACTGCAGTGACCACACCGTTTTCAAAGGTTGCTACAGAAGGATTTTCACTGACCCATGTGATCTCAGAGAGAGGAATGTCTCCTGCATACACCGTCCAGGATTCTCCTACATCAAAGAACTGGATGGATCTGCGGTTCAACTGGATAACCGTGGGCGGAACAGTAGGCAGCTGTGTTGTTTCTGTGGGAATGGTACAGTAAACGGTGCAGGTCACACGCTGCTCGCCGCAGGAAACCGTAATAACAGCAGTGCCTTCTCCCACACATTCCACTTTTCCATTCTCATTGACCGTAGCTACCGCTGTATTATCGGACTCAAAGTTAAGAACATCAGTGGTATTGGAAGGTACACGCGTCACGTCAAGCATCCAAACATCACCTACTGCATCAAAGGAAATGGAGGAAATGGAAGGTTTCAAAGACGTGCAGGGTACATCCCGCTGCTCTGTAACAGAAGTATTCCCATCATCATCGTTGCTTAAAAGCTTAAAGGCAAAGAACGCGGCCATTGCCAAAAACAGCACAAAGATGATTGCAAGAACAATAAAAAGGCCCCGTTTCTTTTGGTTGTCTTTTTGCGCGGTCTGTTGAACAGGTTTGCCCCCATTGCGTTTTTTAACGTTGTTTTTGGAAAAGCGGCCACCCTTGATATATGTAAACTCCTTCTTATCCTCCGGTGCATCCGCTACCACAGGTGCATCCGCAGGGCGGACACAGCCGCAAATCGGACAACGGGCCTCTGTATCCGGGTAGGACATCCCACATATGTTACAAATAATCTTGCTCATCACTCATTCCTCCGTTCAAAGCATCTTTTTTAAAATTATATCACTTATTATCTAATAAAACAACAACAAACTTGTTGCTTTTTTCAGAATTTTATTTTATCATATAAATATTAGTAAAAGGAGGCGATTATTGTGTCTATCCCGAAATCCGTTTCCCCCCTATTAGACAACATTTTGATTGGTGATGCCATTTCTGAACATCACGGTATTCGCTGTTATCCTGCAATGCACAAGGATACCGGCGATAAATATATTGTTAAGGTCATTTCTCTCCCCCCGTCTCAGACGCAGGTCGATGCTCTGAAGCTTGCCGGCGTGGTTTCCGACGACGATTCCATCCGTCAGTATTTCCAGGCTCGCTCTATCGAGACCATCACCGAAATTGAAACACTTCAGTCCCTTTCCCGTCACGAGGGCTTTTTGCCTTGCGAGGGCTATCAGCTGGTACCCTCCGAAGACGGTTTGGGCTTTGATATTTATATGCTCTCTCCCTACAGGCGCTCCCTGGAGAGACAGTTTACAAAAAGACCGTTCACGCAGCTCGATGCCATCAATTTAGGTATGGATATTTGCTCTGCGCTGGTGGCCTGCCGCCGCAACGGCTATCTGTTCGCAAACCTGAAGCCCAACAACATTTATCTCACCCCCAACGGTGAATTTAAAATCAGTGACCTGGGCTTCTTAAATATGGGCAGTCTGAAATACGCTACCATTCCCAGTCAATATATCAGCGACTACACCGCCCCTGAATTGAAGGACGCCTTTGCAACCCCCAACACATCCATTGATATTTATGCACTGGGTGCAATTTTGTACAGTATTTTTAGCGGCGGCACCCTTCCCGCGGTAAATGCAACCGAACTGCCGGCACCTCAATATGCCGACGAGGAGCTTGCGGCCATCATTCTGAAGGCCTGCAGTCTAAACCCTGAGGATCGATGGGAAGACCCTGCTCAAATGGGCCAGGCTCTGGTAAATTATATGCAGAAAAACGGTGCAGAGGACCTGCCAATTGTCCCCCCTGCTCCCACCGAACCGGAAGCGCCTGCATCTGACGAACAGGATACAGACAGAGAAATTCAAAACATTGCCGCGCTTATCGCCGATGTTGAGGATGAACCTGTAGCTGCAGAAGAAGCGCCCGAAGCTGTTGCCGTGTCTGAAACAGACGATGCTCCCATTGCAGAGGAACCCGCTGTTGAGCAGACCGAGCAGCTGACGCAAGAACCTGCTATGGAAGAAACAGCACAGTTGACACAAGAGCCCGCCGTTGAGCAGACCGTACAGCCGATAGAAGCATCCGACGCCGAAGACCCCGCAATGGATATTGCCGCCTTTGTCTCCGATGCACTTTCCGCCAACGATGAAGTGTCTACAGATGATACCGCAGAAGAAGCACCTTCTGAAGAAGCTGCGACAGAAGCTGTCGAAGAGCAAAGCACTGAGTTGGAAGCCACAGTAAATGAAGACACCCCTGAGACGCCGGAAACAGAGCCTGAGGACGCCCCCGCATCCGAAGATGAAACCGGTGACGACATTGACGCAATTATTGCTCACGCCGATGCTCTTGCGGCGATGGAAGTCCCCAGTCCTGTAGTTCCTGCCGAGCCCACAGATTTATCTGAGCTTGAAGCTGCGTTGTCTACTGATGCGGCCGCAAACAACATTGAAGAAGTATCCGCAGAAGATACCGAAGAGCTACAGCCAACAGCTTCTGCAGACGATTCCGAGGATGATACAGAAGAATACGAGGAAGACGAGGAGCAGCCCCGCCGCCGTTCCACTGTTCTTAAGATTTTACTTGCTGTTTTGATCGTGCTTTTACTGGCCGCCGGCGCGTTCTGCTTCTACAAGTTCTACTATATGAAGACCGTTGACGACATCCAGTTGGAAGGAACACGGGACCGTCTGACTGTGTTTGTAAGCTCTGAAGCTGAGGACAGTCTGTTCAACGTTACCTGTACCGCCTCCGACGGCACAAAGACCGTTGTTCCCCTCACCAACGGTATGGTAGAATTCTCCGGCCTGGCACCGGATACTGAATACACCATCACAGTGGGGGTAAACGGCTTCCATGGCATAAACGGTGATATAACAGATACATACCATTCCCCGGCAGAAACAGAAATCGTGGACTGCACAGTGGTCACCGGCAATATGCTCGGCAGCGCTGTAGTCAGCTTTAATGTTGAAGGCCCTGATTCTGAGCACTGGATGCTCACCTATAAGGCTGAAGGCGACACACAGGAGCAAACCGTTACCTTTGCAGGTCATACGCATACCCTGATGGGTCTTGAAAAGGATGTTGTTTACACAGGCGTGATTACCCCTGTTGATGAATTATATCTTGTGGAAAGCACCCCCATTTCCTTCACCACGACCGATCTGATCCAGGCCGACAACCTGCACATCTCTGCTTTTGAAGACGGTGCTTTAACTGCCCAGTGGACAACTCCCGAGGAATTTACCGTTGCAGGCTGGACTGTTATTTGCACCAACGACGCAGGATACAAAAAAACACTCGAAACTGCTGATACCACCGCCACCTTTACCGATTTGGATATGTCCAAATCCTACAGCGTGGATGTGATCGCAGTTGGTCAGAGCATGAAGCAAACCGTTTCCATCGGTGCCAACGCGGTTACCGTGAAAAACATTCAGGCTGACAGCTCTAAAACAGGTGTTTTAAGTCTGACCTGGGAAGCTACCGCTATCCCCAACGGCGGCTGGATTGTAGAATACACCGTAGGCGATTGTCCCACCGTATTCACACAAGCCTGCAGTGACAACGCGGTTTCTATTATCCCTGTCATTCCCGCTGAAAAATACGATATCGTCATTAAGGCTGCAGACGACTCTGCTGTAGCCTGCCCTCTTTACACCTGCACTACACCTGACGCGGTCAGCTTCTCTGCAGTATACAGTGGCGATTCTGTCAGCAGCAGCAATCTGCAATTTTCCATGTGCAAAACACCCGCTAAAGCAAACTGGGAACACAGCGATGTGAAGGGCTCTGATTACACCACCCGATTCAGCGTTGGTCAGAAGGCATCCTTTGTTGTATTCCTAAATAAGGTCTACGGCAAAAACTACGATGACTTCTATATTTCCTACGTTGTAAAGGGCGAAGACGGAAGCATCATCGACATATCTTCTGTGAAGACAGCCTGGACCAATATGTGGTACAAGAATTATTGCGAGCTGGATATGCCGTTTATGCCCGCAGATGCCGGAAAGTATACCGTTTCCATCTATTTCAACGGACAATTCGTAACCACACAGAGCTTTAATATTGTGTCTTATTAACACTAAAAAAGCAAAATTCCCCTTGCAATACCCATTAAACTATGCTATACTTGCCATAATCTCACAAAAGAGGTATTACTTATGATGAACTGCAACGCAAGTGCACAGTATTTTTATGGCTATTACTTTTTTGCTAAAAGAAAGTAATAGATATTTGTGCTGCATATTATCGGTAATGCGTATATAATCACCTGCCGCACAGATTCCAATCTGTGCGGCATTATTTTTAGGAGAATTCATTATGATTGCTGTATTAAAAAGTGATACGACGCCACAACAGAAAGAGCACCTGTTAAACTGGCTTAAAAATATGGGACTGGATGTGCACGTATCCGAAGGCAAAGAAAAAACCATTTTTGGACTGATCGGCGACACAAGCCGCGTGGATATGGAGCTGCTGAACAGCCTGGAGATCGTCTCCAGCGTTCGACGCATTTCTGAGCCCTTTAAACAGGCAAGCCGAAATTTCCATCCCGAAGATACTGTAATTCCCGTAGGAGATGTGAAGATCGGCGGCGGTCATTTTGCCATGATTGCAGGGCCGTGCTCTGTGGAAAGCGAAGAGCAAATTATTGAGGTGGCACTGGCGGTCAAGCAGGGCGGCGCAAACATCCTTCGCGGCGGCGCTTTTAAGCCACGTACCTCTCCCTATGCATTCCAGGGTCTGAAGGATGTAGGCATTCAAATGCTTTTGGAGGCAAAAAAGGCCAGCGGGCTTCCCATTATTACAGAGATAATGAATGTTCGTTCCCTGGACCTTTTCCAGGATGTGGATATTATTCAGGTCGGTGCGCGGAATATGCAGAATTTTGATCTTCTGCAGGAGTTGGGCAAGACTGACAAGCCGATCTTGTTAAAACGCGGTCTTGCAAATACGCTTCAGGAATTGCTGATGAGCGCTGAATACATTATGAGCGAGGGCAACGAGCAGATTATCCTTTGTGAGCGAGGCATCCGCACATACGAGCACTATACCCGCAACACGCTGGATCTTTCTGCTGTACCTGTGCTGCACGAAATCACCCATTTGCCCGTTGTGGTTGATCCCAGCCACGCCACCGGCAGAGCATCCTTAGTGCCCTCTATGGCCGTTGCCGCCGCCGCCTCCGAAGCAGACGGCATTATGGTGGAGGTACACAATAATCCCTCTCGTGCGTTGTGCGACGGTGCTCAATCCCTGACACCCGCACAGTTTAGCGCACTGAATGAAAAGGTCCGGCGCGTTCGGGAGGCGATCCGATGAAGGTAGGCGTTTTGGGTTTGGGGCTGATCGGCGGCTCATTAGCCCGAGCCTACAGCAAGGCAGGGCATACAGTCTATGTACACGACAAAGATACATCCACTGCTGATTTTGCGGAGCTGGCAGGAATATCCAGCGGGAAACTCAATGCCGAAACGATCCCTACCTGCGATTTAATCCTGTTGGCTGTTTATACCGGCGCCGCTATCCGTTGGTTGGAAGAAAACGCCGAGTTTTTTCAAAGTGCGTGTACTGTAATTGACTGCTGTGGCATCAAAAGTGAAATCTGTGAATGCGGCTTTCGCCTTGCAAAGCAGTACGGCTTTACCTTTGTTGGCGGTCACCCGATGGCGGGATCTCATTTTTCAGGCTTTAAATACAGTCGTTCCAATCTGTTTCAGGGTGCCCCAATGGTGCTTGTACCGCCCCGCTATGACGACCCGGAACTGCTTAGTAATCTGAAAAGCCTTCTTGCGCCCTGCGGCTTTGGCTCTTTCTCTGTGACCACCGCACAGGAGCACGACAATATGATCGCCTTTACCTCCCAGATGCCGCACATCATCAGCAACGCCTATATTAAATCCCCTACCGCCTTAGCCCATAAGGGATTCTCTGCAGGCAGCTATAAAGATCTTACCAGAGTCGCCTGGCTGAATCCACAAATGTGGGCAGAGCTTTTTCTTTCAAACAAGGAAAATATCCTTAAAGAAATAGAGCTATATATAAACAATTTGACAAAATACAAAGCGGCTATCGCCGCCGGTAACGAACAAGAACTGATCGCCCTTTTAGACGAGGGCAGAAAACGCAAGGAAGAGGTTGACGGATGAAAACCATTGCAGTAAAAGCTTCAGTACCTTACGAAGTCATTATTGGAGATCAACTTATGGAAAATGCAGGCACCTACATTGCCCGTGTCTGCAATCCTTCTACCTGCGTGATCATCAGCGATTCCAATGTTTTTCCCTTATACGGAAATATACTGGCCGACGCGCTGAAAAGTAGTGGATATCAGGTTTATACCTTCGTTTTTTCTGCAGGTGAAACATCCAAAAACGCCAAAACATACATTGAGATCTTAGAGTTTCTCGCATCTAAAAAAATCACCAGAAGCGATCTTTTGATCGCACTGGGCGGAGGCGTAGTCGGAGACATTACCGGATTTGCCGCCGCTACATATCTCAGAGGAATTCCCTATGTGCAGATCCCCACTACACTGCTTGCAATGGTGGATTCCTCCGTCGGGGGCAAAACCGCCATTGACCTGCAGGCAGGCAAAAATCTTGTAGGTGCTTTTTATCAGCCCAAGGTAGTGCTTTGCGATCTACGTGCACTGGACAGTCTTTCCCCTGCCGTGTTTCAGGATGGTTGTGCTGAGGTAATCAAATACGGTATGCTGTATGACCCGATCCTATTTGATCACCTTGCTGAGCACAACGTAAATTTTTCAAGAGAATATGTAATCGCCCGCTGTGTTGAATTAAAGGCAGATGTGGTTTGCCATGATGAATTCGACCGTGGGGAAAGACAAAAGCTGAATTTGGGACACACCATCGGTCACGGCATCGAATCTGCCAGCAGCTATAGGATCTCCCACGGTCAGGCGGTTGCCGCCGGTATGGCTATTATCACAAAAGCTGCCTGCTCCATCGGCGAATGCGATTTTACTGTTTATCAGCTTCTTTGCAGGGTTTTAGAGCACTTCTGTCTCCCCTGTTCTACCGATTATTCATCGGATACTCTTTTTGAAAGCGCTCTTTCCGATAAGAAGCGTTCCGGTAAAACTGTAAATCTGATTATTCCAAGAGAAGTTGGAAATTGCATAATCATGCCCACACCCATCAACCGGGTACATTCCATCATTGAGGCAGGTCTTTAAAATGGACATCACTGTATATCCCCGGCTTTTAAACGGCGCAATTCAATCCATACCTTCCAAATCTCAGGCGCACCGTCTTTTAATATGCGGTGCATTGTCCGATGCGCCGTTTCATCTATACTGCCCCTCTGTAAACGATGACATCGAAGCAACCGCAGACTGTCTCAACGCCATGGGTGCACATATTGTGACCACCGAAGGCGGCTATTGGGTAGAACCCATTGGGCATCTTCCCCAGAAAGCATCCCTTTACTGCCGTGAAAGCGGGTCTACACTTCGTTTTTTACTCCCTGTGGTTGCCGCCCTTGGGATAGAAGCCACCTTTTTTATGGAAGGAAGACTTCCCGAGAGGCCCTTATCTCCCCTACGGGAAGAGCTTCAGAAAATGGGCGCTGTATTATCTCGCCCAAGCAAAAACACCATCTTATGCACCGGGAAGCTGCGCAGCGGTCATTACAC
>JAGASJ010000086.1 GCA_017621795.1 Oscillospiraceae bacterium
GAATCCGTTTTCTTGCGGTGCAAAGCACCGCGCCGCCTGATGGCGGCAAGGAGTACGGATTGCCACGGTCGCTATTCGCTCCCTCGCAATGACAATTCCTTCGGACGTACGTTGTCTATTATACAAATAACGGGACGGCAACACCGTCCCGTTAAATTATGCATTAAAAAAGTAGGTGCCAGGTATTATTTAAATTGTCGGCTTCGCCGACACCATAACTCTTCACTCTTCACTCTTCACTTTTCACTCTTCACTCTTCACTAAAAATAGCGGGAAGGCAACGCCTTCCCGTTATTTATTAAATGATGTGCAGGGCGATGAGTACCTGCAGCAGTACGAACACGCCGTAGATGCCCAGCAGGATAAAGCCCTGACTGCGAAACAGCTTCTTTTTCATCAGTGCAGGCACGGTCATCAGTGCCATCACGCCGATCATCAGGGGAATCTCCAGCACCAGGGAGGTATTCTGACCAAAGATGGTACTGCCTGCGGGGACTTTGAAGGGAGAGACGGTTACTGCCACACCGGACACCAGCACCAAATTAAAAATGTTTGCGCCGATCACGTTACCCAGCGACAGCGCACCGTGGCCCTTTCTCAGGGCGGTGATGGCGGTCACAAGCTCCGGCAGACTGGTGCACAATGCTACCACGGTCACACTGACCACCTCTGTGGGAATACCGGCCATCAGAGACAGGCTGACTGCGGACTTTTCCAGGAAATTGGCACCCAGTGCGATGAGACCGGCACTGACGATCAGCACAACAATGTCCTTTGTTAAAGAGCCCTTGGGTGCTTCTTCCTCCGTATGCTCCACGGCATCCGGATTTTTGAAGCCCTGCCGAATGGTCAGTGCCATATAAAGCGCGAACACGCACAGCATCACAATGCCCAGCCAGCGGTCAAAGGTGCCAAACATATAGGCGGCGACCACATAAATGGCGGCAGAGATGAAGAAGAAGATCACCGGCATGGTAATGGCCTTGCGGTTGACCGGTGCGGGACGGATGGCAATGGTCAGCGCCGCGATCAGCGCGGTATTGCAGATGATCGAGCCGATGGCGTTGCCGTAGGCGGTGGCGCCGTTATTGTTGATGGCGGCGGTGGCGGATACCATGACCTCCGGAAGGGTGGTACCGATGGAGACCACGGTGGCACCGATGATGATCTCCGGCACGTGGAAGCGCTTCGCCAAATTGGAGGCGCTGTCTACAAACCAGTCGCCGCCCTTGATGAGCAAAATCAGGCCCACTGCAAAAAGACCCAATGCGCCGGGAAGATTTTGGCTGATGTCGTTCAGCCATTGACCGATGGAATCAAACATACTACATTACTCCTTATTATATATAGAATGTACACCGGGAGCAAAAAAATACCCCTGCATTCACCAAAATGCACGGGCTCAATGGGATTCCCAGGCATCCGGCAGGATGCATGAGTCTGGCGATTTGAAGCAAGCCAGGCAATGGCCGAAGTGTTGACTTGCTACGCATAAGGTGGTGCGCTCGCTACTCCCTCACAGCATATTCTATGAAGAAATTTACCATAAATAAACCAAATTGTCAAGCAAAGCCAGCAGTTTTTAACTTTTATCCCCTAGGGGGGCTTGCGGTGGGACGATGCTTGGGCTACAATATGGAAAACGAAAGGAAGTGTAGAAAATGCTTACCAAAAAGAACGATTACATTAAGGCACTTTCCATCACGGCGATGTGCATTGCGCTGTGCTGTGTACTGCCCATTCCTCTGCCCTTTGAGCTGCGCAACAAGCTTTCGCCTATGCACATTCCGGTGCTGCTGTGTGGCCTGGTGTGCGGCTGGCCCTACGGCCTTTTGTGCGGCATATTGGGCCCTGTAGTATCCAACCTGACCACCGGGATGCCTCCTATTGCTATGCTGCCCCGTATGATCCCGGAGCTGGCAATGTACGGCTTTGCCTGCGGCCTGCTGATGAAGATCATTCGCACCGGCAAAACCGCCCCGGATCTGGTGATCAGCTTGGTGATCTCTATGATTTTAGGCCGTATTGCAGGCGGTGTTGCAACCGTCATTGTGGGCGGCTTCCCTGCAGACAAGGCAGTGCTTACGGCCTTCTTTACAAGCTATGTTGCCCAGGGCGCTGTGGGCATTGCGGTGCATTTGGTGCTGATCCCCACACTGGTGCTGGCACTTCAAAAGGCAAGATTGCTTCCTGCCCGCTACAAAAAGGTAAAAGCGTGATGGAAAAAAAGGATGTTGCCGCGTTTTTCGACCGCTGTGCCCCCTGGTGGGATGCGGATATGATCCGCAAAGAGGATATTATTGCCACCATACTGGATAACGGTGGGATCCGTCCCGGTGTAGACGTGCTGGATGTGGCCTGCGGCACGGGGGTGCTTTTTCCCGATTATCTGAAAAGAGGGGTCTCCTCCCTGACCGCGATCGACATCTCCCCGGAGATGGTGAAAATTGCCCAAAACAAATATCCGCAGGTGACGGTAGTCTGCGGGGATGTGGAGGAGGCGGTTTTTAAGAAGCAGTTTGACTGCGTGATGGTGTATAACGCCTTCCCCCATTTTCCGAATCCCCAAAGGCTGATCCGGCGCCTTGCGGCACTGATAAAGCCCGGCGGACGGCTCTCTATTGCCCATTCTATGAGCCGCGCGGAGCTGTCAGCCCACCATGAGGGGCGGGCAAGCTCGGTTTCCATTGAACTGCTCCACGAAGAAGAATTAGCGGCGATCTTCAGCCCGTTTTTTCAGGTGGACGTGGTCATATCCGATGACCGTATGTATCAGGTCAGCGGCATAAAAAAATGAATTGCCTGTCGGCATGAATTGTATCAATGCATGAATTGGGGTTTCACCCCATGAATTGCGCCACGGCGCATACAGTTTGGGCAATTCAATTCATGGAGCAAAGCGAGAAATCATGATGCGATAGCATCAATTCATGGCGTAGCCAATTCATCAAATTTAATCAAAATTATTATAATCGTCGGCTTCGCCGACACCATAACTTTTCACTCTTCACTCTTCACTCTTCACTTAAAAAAAGTAGGTGCCCGGCACCTACTTTTTTAACATCCACCGGCTCACCGGTGGATGTTTTTTTATGTAATTTTCGATTTATTTGCCCTGCAGGTATTTGTCAATGGCCTCGGCGCCCTTCTTACCTGCGCCCATAGCCAAAATAACGGTTGCGGCACCGGTTACGGCGTCGCCGCCTGCAAACACACCGTCACGGGTGGTCATTTCGTTCTCGTTGACGATCAGACAGCCCTTCCGATTGGTCTCCAAACCGGGGGTGGTGGAGCGAATCAGGGGGTTGGGGCTGGTGCCCAGGGACATAATGACGGTGTCTACGTCGATCACAAATTCGGAATTAGGCACTTCGATGGGACGGCGGCGGCCGGAAGCGTCCGGTTCGCCCAGCTCCATACGGATGCACTTCATACCGCAGGCACGGCCATTTTCATCCCCCAGGATCTCGGTGGGGTTGCACAACGTCATAAACTCGATGCCCTCTTCCTTGGCGTGGTGCTTTTCCTCCAAACGGGCTGGCATTTCTGCCTCACCGCGGCGGTATACCACATAAACGTGCTCTGCGCCCAAACGCATTGCACAGCGGGCGGCATCCATTGCCACGTTGCCACCGCCCACAACTGCAACAGCCTTGGACTGGACGATGGGGGTGTCGTAGCTTTCGTCGTACGCCTTCATCAGGTTGGTACGGGTCAGATACTCGTTGGCAGACATTACGCCCTTCAGGCTTTCACCGGGAATGTTCATAAACATGGGAAGACCTGCACCGGAGCCTACAAACACGGCCTTGTAGCCCATCTCAAACAGCTCGTCGATGGTCAGAACACGGCCAATGACCATATTGGTCATTACTTCCACGCCCTGGGCCTTCAGCTTCTCTACCTCGTTGGCAACGATGGCCTTGGGCAGACGGAATTCGGGAATGCCGTAAACCAGCACGCCGCCTGCGGTGTGCAGTGCTTCAAACATGGTCACAGCGTAGCCCTTCTTTGCCAGGTCGGAGGCGGCGGTCATACCGGCAGGGCCGGAGCCGACCACGGCCACCTTGATGCCGTTGGAGGGGACTTTCGAGGGCATTTCGTTTACATTTTCACGGTACCAGTCGGCAACAAAGCGCTCCAGACGGCCAATGGCCACCGGCTCGCCCTTGATGCCCCGGACACACTTGGCTTCGCACTGGCTCTCCTGAGGACAAACACGTCCGGAAAGAGCAGGCAGTGCGTTTGTGGAGGTGATGATCTCATAAGCGGCCTTAAAGTCACCCTCCTGCACCTTCTTAATAAATTCAGGAATACGCACATTGACAGGGCAGCCCTCTACGCACTTGGGATTTTTACAGCCCAGGCAGCGGTTTGCCTCTTCAATAGCCATTTCGGCAGTGTAGCCCAGCGCCACTTCCTTAAAATTGCGGGCACGAATCTGAGGATCCTGCTCAGGCATAGGGGTCTTTACCAAAGTCATATTTGCCATTTTCGGTTCCTCCTTACTTAATGAGCTGCTTGCCCATTGCGTCAATGCGGCAGGCGTGGTTATGTGTCACTTCTGCTTCACGGGTACGATACAGGCTGTTGCGGTTCATCAGCTCGGCAAAATCCACCTGATGGCCGTCAAATTCAGGACCGTCTACGCAGGCAAACTTCGTTTCGCCTCCAACAGTAACACGACAGCCGCCGCACATACCGGTGCCATCCACCATAATGGGGTTCAGGGAGACCATCGTATGGGTGCCAAAGGGCTGGGTGGTCTTGCAGACAAATTTCATCATCGGTACCGGTCCGATTGCCAGCACTTCGTCAAATTCCTCGCCGGCTTCCAGCAGCTCCTGCAAGGGCTGGGTCACCAGGCCGTGACGGCCATAAGAGCCATCGTCGGTCATAAGGATCAGATTGTCGGCGCAGGCCTTGAACTCATCCTCCAAAATCACGATGTCCTTACTGCGGAAGCCTACGATCACGGTCACTTCCGCGCCGGCTTCCTTGAAAGCCTTGGCAGAGGGCAGTGCAATGGCACAGCCTACGCCGCCGCCTACCACACAAACCTTCTTTTTGCCTTCTACGTCGGTGGGCTTGCCCAAAGGACCTACAAAGTCCTGAATGTAGTCGCCTTCATTCAGTGCGCCCAAAGCAATGGTCGCAAAGCCAACCTTCTGGAAAATAATGGTTACAGTGCCCTTTTCCCGGTCGTAGCCGGCAATGGTCAGGGGCACACGTTCACCCTTTTCGTCAATGCGGAAAATAATGAATTGACCGGCTTTTGCCTTGCGGGCAACAAAGGGTGCTTCAATTTCCATCAGGGTGACGTTGGCGTTCAGCTCTCTTTTGTGTACGATCTTGAACATAAACGTATTCCTTCCTTTATGTGCAGCGATTTGGTTTACATAATATCCTTATTTATTCTTCAGCAGGTCGCGGATCTCAGCAAGCAGCACTTCTTCGTTGCTGGGTGCGGGAGGCTCGGGCTCGGGAGCGGGCTCTGCGGCAGCTGCTTCTTCTTCCTTCTTCTTGGCGGACTCGGCCAGCTTGTTCAGACCCTTTACCAGGAAGAACACCACCAGTGCCAAAATCAGGAAGTTGATGATGGCGGAGATCAGGTTGCCGTAGGTCAGGTAGTTTCTGACTTCCTGTGCGATCTCTGTGCCGTCTTCCAAAACGACGGTTTCATAGGTGGGGTCCACCCAGGGCATACGGGGCAGAGCGATCTTGGCCTGGGTAAAGTCTGCGCCGCCCAGGAAGATGTTGACGATGGGCATAATGATGTCGTTGGTCAGGCTCTTGGTGATGGTGGAGAATGCACCGCCGATAATGGTACCAACAGCCAGCGCCATTGCGTTACCCTTTACCGCAAAGGTCTTAAATTCTTCCCACCAGGAAGGCTTTTTGATTTTGTTTTTCTTAGACATAGTAAAAGTTCCTTTCTAAATGATTTTTACTTTTTTTCAATTACTTCCAACCCGCCCAGATACTTGCGCAGACACTCAGGGACGACGATGGAGCCGTCAGCGCGCTGATTTTGTTCAACCAAAGCGGGGAAAATACGGGAGGTTGCCAGACCGGAGCCGTTCAGGGTGTGCACAAATTCAGGCTTGCCGGTTTCTTCACGGCGGAAACGGATGTTGCCCCGGCGTGCCTGATAATCTCTTGCGTTGGATACAGAGGAGACCTCCTTGTAGCCATCCATAGAGGGGATCAGGATCTCAATGTCATAAGTGCGTGCCATAGAAGCGGAGCAGTCACCCGCGGCCAGCTTCACGGTGCGGAAGTGGAAGCCTAAGCCCTCCACCAGCTTCTCCGCCTTGGTCACCAGCTCGTCAAATGCTGCATCGGAATCCTCCGGCTTGCAGAATTGGAACATCTCCACCTTGTTAAATTGGTGACCGCGGACCATACCCCGTTCGTCGGCTCGGTGTGAGCCTGCCTCACGGCGGAAGCAGGGAGTATAGGCAAACAGCTTCTTGGGCAGATCGGCCTCCGTCAAAATTTCATCCCGATAAATGCTGCAAAGTGCGGCTTCTGCAGTGGGCAGCATATAGTGGGTGCGGTCGTCGGTGGGATTTGCGATCTTATAGACCTCGTCTGCAAACTTGGGGAACTGACCGGCAGTCTCGCCGCACTGGTATTCCAGCATGTGCGGCGGCAGGATAAAGTCGTAGCCGTCTGCAGTATGGGTGTCTATAAAGTAGTTCAGCAGTGCCCATTCCAGACGGGCGCCCAAACCGGTATACATCCAGTTGCCGGCACCTGCCAGCTTTACACCCCGTTCGTAGTCGATCAGGCCCAAATTGGTGCACAGATCCACGTGGTGCTTGGGCTCAAAATCAAATTGGGGCTTCGCGCCGATATAGCGCAGGGGCTCGTTGTTTTCCTTGCCGCCGGGAAGCAGATCACTGTCGGGCAGGTTGGGCAGGCTCAGCATCAGGGTGCGGAACTCCACCTGCAGATCCTTCAGCTGCTGGGCTTCCTCCTCAATGGCCTGATCCAGTGCCACACTCTCGGCAGAGTTCTTGGCAATTTGGGCGTCCAGGGCAGAGGTGTCCTCCCCCCGCTTTTCAGCGCCCTTTTTCTGACCGAACAGCTTGCCGTTTTCCTTGCTCAGCTTGTTCTTTTGGGCGGTTTGGGACTCTGTGGTGGTTTTCAGTCCGCGAATGACCCCGTCCAGCTCCAAAATCTTGTCAACGGCGGCATCACAGTCCACTTCCTTGGCCCGCAGACCGTCCTTGACCGCCTGGGGATTTTCCTTGATTTTCTTAATGTCTAACATTTGAAGTACATCTCCTTATAACTTTAACAGGGCATCCAGCAGGTTTTGCAGATCGTCCTGTCCGTAAAATTCCAATTCAAACTTACCCTTGCGCTTGCCGTTGATGATCTTCACGCCCCGTCCCAAATGCTTGGACAGGTTTTTCTCACACTCGGCAACGTAATCCACCGCCAGCGTCACCCGGGGCGCAGGCTTTTCCTTTTTCATTGCGTTCTTGCACAGAAGCTCTGCCTGACGCACGGAAAGACCCAACGCGCCGATCTTTTGGGCGGCGTCACACTGCTCCTTTTCGGTTTTGAGCATCAAAACTGCACGGGCGTGCCCGGCACTGAGTGTGCCGCTGCGCACCATATCCAGCACCTTGATCGGCAAATTCAGCAGACGCAGGGCGTTTGCCACTGCCGGACGGGATTTTCCAACCCGTTCCGCGGTTTCTTCCTGAGTCATCCCGAATTCTTCCATCAAATCCCGGAAGCCGTAAGCCTCTTCCACCGGATTCAGGTCCTGCCGCTGCAGATTTTCGATCAGGGCAAGCTCCATCACCTTTTTGTCGTCCGCTTCCATAATGACAGCGGGCACTTCTGTGAGATTTGCCAGTCGGGCGGCCCGCCAACGGCGTTCACCGGCGATGATCTGATAGTAGCCGCTGGGCAGCTGCCGTACCGTTAGCGGCTGTACGATGCCGTGGGTTTCGATGGAATCGGCCAATGCCTGCAGCTCTTCCTCATCAAAATCGCGGCGGGGCTGATTTGGATTCGGCTCTATTTTATAGACCGGCAGAAGCTGATAGGGGCTTTTCTCCTTGGGCGTTTCCTCTAAATAATCGCCCATCAAAGCGCCCAAGCCCTTGCCCAGACCCTTGCTTTTCGCCATAAATTCACCTTACCTTACTAAATTATAGCTTTTTAAGTATTTCGTCGGCAATTGCGTTGTAGGCAATCGCGCCCTTGCTGTGCTTGTCATAAGCACCGACCGGCAGTCCGTGGCTGGGGGCTTCTGCCAAACGCACATTACGGGGCACGGCGGTAGCATATACTTTTCCCGGGAAATATTTCCGAACCTCCTGTGCTACCTGGGTGGAGAAGTTGGTGCGGCCGTCAAACATGGTCAGCGCCACGCCGAAAATTTCCAAACGGGGATTGATGCGCTTTTTGACCATCCGCAAAGTGTTCATCAGGTCGGTCAGTCCCTCCAGTGCGTAATATTCGCACTGCACAGGCACCAAAATACCGTCAGCGGCGGCCAATCCGTTCAGGGTCAGCATTTCCAGTGAGGGCGGACAGTCAATAAAGATCAGATCGTATTGATCTTTTACTTGATCCAGTGCCTTTTTCAGCTGGTGGCTGGGCTCACTCATGGTGATCAGCTCCACCGCCGCACCTGCCAGATCCGCCGTGGCAGGCAGCACGTCTCCAAACTTTGTGGCCACAATGGCCTCTTTGGGGTCGATCCCGTTGACGACCACGTCGTAGACGGAATTTTCCACCTTTCTTTTATTCAGACCTAAACCGGAGGTGGCATTGGCCTGCGGGTCAAAGTCGCAAAGTAATACCTTTTTGCCCCGTTCGGTCAGGGCGGCTGTCAGATTTACAGCGGTGGTGGTTTTGCCCACGCCGCCTTTTTGATTGACTACGGCAATTATTTTACCCAAAGTCGTTCTCCTTTATGTTTAATGGATTGTTTCACGTGAAACAACCTTCAGAGGTCATAGGACCGCCAAACCGTCAAAATATAAATCTAAATATTTTGAATCATATCGTAGGGGACGGGTCTCCCGTCCCTAATGCCATTAAGTTTGTGTCATTGCAAACCAGTGACTGTGTCACTGGTGTGGCAATCTCAGTGTACAACGCTATACTTTGAGATTCCCACGCCAGTGTGCGCACTGGCTCGGAATGACAATAAGGTTTCACTTAATGACATTGGCGGGTGATATCCGCCCCTACGGCAAAAAATACGCGCCGTTTCTAATTTATAGGGGACAAATGAGCACAGCGGCCAAAGCCTGTTTTTGATTGACTGAATGTTTCACGTGAAACATTCGTTATTCCGGAATATCCAGCTCAGAAACATCCGGGACAGCAGAGGTGTCCGGAACGGTGGTTGCCGGTGCGGTGGTGGTTGGTGCAGTAGTGGTTGGCGCAGTGGTGATCGGCGCGGTGGTGGGCTGGATCTCGTCATCTTTAGACAAGTAATTCCGGATGGTGGAAGCGAACAAAAACCAGGATGCCACCAGCAAAAGTGCGAGCAGCAGGAAGATCAAACCCCGCTGGCGCTTTATTTTGCCTTTCAGAAGGTGGATCTGCTCCTCCGGCTTTACAGGCTTCTTTTTCCGTGTGCCCTTCTTTTCCTGAGGTGGGAGGGACTTTTTGGGCAGGTGTACAGGTGTGCCCGGCTTTACAGGATATTGCTCCATAGACTCCAGGCATTCGTCACAAAATACCCGTTCGCTATTGGTTTCTCTGCCGCATTTTATGCAATACATCAGGCCGCACCCCTCCATTATATTTGTATATTATATTGTATACCATTTTTCCCGATTCGTAAAGAGTCTATTTTAAAAAAATCGCGGAATATAACGGTATAATCTGAAATCGTACAACGCTCTGTCGTGGGCGATAAGCCCCTACGACGAAACAGGAAATCTGCCATAAAGACCGTAGAGGCGGATATCATCCCAATGCCATTAAGTTTGTGTCATTGCGAACCAGTGACCGTGTCACTGGTGTGGCAATCTCAGTGTACAACGCTATACTTTGAGATTCCCACGCCAGTGTGCGCACTGGCTCGGAATGACAATAAGGCTTAACGAAATGGCATTGGGATATCATCCGCCCGCTGTTTTGATGATGTGTCGGCAGAGCCGACGGATTAAAATAATTACGGGAGGCAAAACGCCTCCCCTACAACATTGCATATACCGATGATGTTTCGTAGGGGACGGGTTTCCCGTCCCCTAAAATGATACATTATGCATTTTACATTGCGTTTTACGCAAAGCGGCGGGCGGTGACCATACAGCTGCGGTAATAGTCGTTAAGGGTCGTCTCGATGACCATGGATTTAGAGCCGCTGTAATAGATAAAGCTGCCGTCTCCGCTGTAGATGCCGCAGTATTGGGGCTCGGTATCGTTTTCGTCATAGCCGAAAAACAGCACGTCACCGGGAAGCAATTCATCCGCGGATACCGCCGTACCGGTCACAGCCAATTCATTCACGGAGTAGGGCACATTCAACCCCACCGCCTTACAGGCATCGTAAACCAAGGTGGACGAATAATTGCAGTCCGTGCCCAGCCGTACCCGAGCCTCAAAAGCAATGCTCTCGCCCAGGGTGATCTCCTCTTCCGGCACGGTGGTTTCAGGGATCGTGGTCTCGGGGACTGTGGTTTCAGGGATCGTGGTCTCGGGAACCGTGGTTTCGGGGACGGTGGTGATCGGTACAGTGGTAGGCGGTACGGTGGTAGGCGGCGCTGTGGGTTGGGTCACCTCCACGCCCTGTGTTGTGCTCGGCACCGTGGGATCGGCAGAGGGCGCTTTCCCCTTCTGCACCAATAATAAAATTACCGCCAGGATCGCTACACCTAAAACCAAAATGATCAATGCAACAGGACTAAATGCCCGTTTTTTACTGTATTTTGCCATATTGGATACTCCTGATACATTTATTGTATATGTATTGCATATTTTAATCTCTTTGCTTTCAATAGTCAAGTTTATATTGCCTTTCCCTGCAAAAAGGAGTATAGTATACATAATTCGATGTTTTTCGACAACTGGAGGAACCGGTTATGCGCAGATTGATCCCGAAATACGCCTATATTCCCTTTGCAATGTGGTTTGTGATGCTGGGCGTTTGCTTTTACTTTACCAGGATATTCAACACCCACTGGCATCATTATGACCTGTCTATCCCTTTGGACAGTCAGATCCCCTTTGTGCCCCCGATGATCGTGGTCTACATCTTTTCTTATGTGATATGGGCTGTTGGCACCATTATGATCTCCCACGAATCCCCATCGCTGTGCTACGAGATCATGTCTGCCCACGTGATCGCAAAGCTGATTGCCACCGTCATTTTTTTGGTCTTGCCCACCACGATGGTGCGGGCGGAAGTGACCGGGAACGATCTGTTCTCCCAGCTGACCCGCCTGATCTACAAGCTGGACAGCCCGGATAATCTGTTTCCCTCGCTGCACTGTTTGGAAAACTGGATTATATGCCGCGGCTTTTTAAAATGCAAACATTTGAAGGTCGGCTGGAAGATCGGCTCCTTTGTGGCGGCAATCGCAGTATTTGCCTCGGTGGTCATGGTGCGTCAGCATCTGTTTTTGGATATTCCCGCAGGTATTTTAGTAGGCGAGCTGGGTCTGCAGCTGTCTGCAAGGCTGAAGGCCGGCAATGTTCTGAAAAAAATCAATATCAAATACGGCCTGCATCCCAAAGAAACCAAAGTGTAAAAAGGGAAGGAGTACTGAAAATGAAAAGACTGATTTGTGTGCTTCTGGCACTGCTGCTGTGCGGCTCCACAGTGATCTGCGCCTACGGAAAGACGTATACCATCAGCGGCACCGATATCTTCGTGGACATCGACGACAGCATTTGGTATGTGTTCACCAGAGATAACATCGAGAATAATCCGGATCTTGACGAGCTGGGCATTACCACTGCGTATATGCAGGAGCTTTTTGAGGAAAATTGGCTCTATTTGGATGCCACCGTGTTTTTGGACGAAGGGGATTATATCGAGCTGCTTGTGCGAAAAAAATCCATTCTGACAAAATTTGCCAACCTTTCCGAGTGTGACAGCGAGGAAGTGGAGGAATTTGCTGAGCGTCTGCAGATGGACTACCGCGTCTATGACAGCGGATATACCTTCATATTAGTGGATTATACGGATACCGTAAGCATGGAAAATGCAGTGTATCTGTGCGAATTTTACACCGTGGTAAATGAAGAAAGCTATATACTGACCTTCCAGTCTCCCACGCCTTTTTCCGAGGATGAGTATGAGCACATCTATTCCATTGTGGACAGTGTGCGCTTCACCCTGAAGGATACCGATGATAAAGATTCCGATTCCGGATCTACCATCTTGAAGAGCACCATTATCGGTGCCGCTGTGGGCGGAATTTCCGGCCTGATCGGCACCGCCATTACGAAAAAGAAAAAAGCAAAAGAAAAGAAAAAAACGGAAGAATAAAGGGAAATTTCTACCGAATACACCCCATTTCTTGACATTCGCACATCCCAACCGTACAATAATCTAAAAGGAAGGGATGCGTATGAAGTACACCATTACCATAGACCCCAACGGTGAAGAAGAGGTTTTGATCTACGCCCGTGAGAAAACGGAGCTGATCGAAAAACTGGAGATGCTTTTGCAGGAAAGCACCCCCCAGCTCATCGGCTACATCGATACGGCGTTCCGGATTTTGGAAGAGGACGAGGTCTGCTGTTTTATCGTAGAGGACAACAAGGTGTTCGCCTTGACCGATACCCAACGTTATCAGCTCAAGCTTCGTCTTTATCAGGTGGAGGCCCTTGTGGGCAGCAACTTCATTAAAATCAATCAGTCCGCTATTGCCAACTTGAAAAAGATCGGAAAGTTCGACAGCACGATCGGTGGCACCATAAAGGTGGTATTCAAAAACGGACACGTGGAATACGTCTCCCGTCGCAATATTCAGCGGTTAAAAGAAAGGCTGGGGTTGATATGAAAAGAACGTACGGGAAGATTTTTCTGCGAAGAGGACTGATGTTCGGTGGCTTCGGACCGATTATTATGGGGCTGGTCTACCTGGCGCTGGACAATCAATATGCGGATTTTGCGCCCACAGGCAGTGCGGTTTTTTTGGGGATTCTGTCCACCTATCTGCTGGCGTTTGTGCAGGCAGGTGTCAGTGTGTTCAACCAAATCAAGGAATGGTCGACGATAAAATCCCTGTTGTATCACTTCCTGACACTGTACAGCAGCTATACGGTCTGCTACCTTGTAAATGCGTGGCTGGAATTCCAAGTGGAGGTTATTGCAATTTTTACCGCCGCTTTTACTGCGATTTACCTGATTATTTGGGGTATTGTGTACTTTTCTGTAAAATCTGTCAGCAAGAAGATGAACAAAAAACTGCAAGAAAACGGATTCCCTGCAGGGGAGCCGTAAGCCCTCTATATATGCAACAAGGAACGGCACACAGGCCGTTCCCTACAATTAAAATTTAATAAAAATACTTCGCCATGCGATATGATATAAATCCCCTCGCGCCCGCAGGCATATCGCGTGCATCAGCACATATCGCGCCGCAAAACGGCATATCGCAAATCCCGTCAGGGATTTATATCGCTGCAAAAAAAACTCCCGGGAATTAAATTCCGGGAGTTTTTTGTTTGTTAGTCTTCCAGAGCCATCATTTTGTCGATGCGGCGCTGATGGCGCGGGCCTTGGGAGAAGGGAGTATTCAGCCAGGTGTCTGCAATTTCCAGTGCCAGCATTTGGCCGACCACACCTGCACCCAACGCCATCATATTGGTGTCGTTGTGCTCCCGGGTCATACGGGCGGACATCACATCACTGAGCAATGCACAGCGAATGCCCTTGACCTTGTTGGCGGTGATGGATACGCCGATGCCGGTGGTGCAAAGCACAATGCCTCTTTCACATACCCCGTTTGCCACCGCATAGGCGGCCTTGGAGGCGTAGTCGGGATAGTCGCAGCTTTCTAAGGTGTGGGTTCCAAAATCCACTACCTGATGGCCGTTTTTTTCCAAGTGGGCAACCATTGCGTTTTTTAAATCCAGTGCGCCGTGGTCGCAAGCGATCGAAATTTTCATGGTTATTCCTCCGTATTATATGGTTTTTGAATATTAAATGACAAGTCCCCCGTTGACGCCGAGCACCTGTCCGGTAATGAATTTCGCATCTGCCAAATACAAAATGGCTTGGGCAACGTCTGCGGCAGTGCCCAGCCGTCCGATAGGAGTCTGCTGCCGCAGTTCCTCCATAATTTCAGGACGGACATCGGCGCACATATCGGTGCAGATCACCCCGGGCGCCACACAGTTGACCCGAATGCCGCTGGGACCCAGCTCCTGCGCCAGTGCCTTGGTCATGGCGATCACCGCCCCCTTGGTGGCGGAATAGGCTACCTCACAGGACGCACCCACCTGCCCCCACATAGAGCTGACGGTAATGATACAGCCCGATTGCATTTGTAAAAAACCGGGCAAAAAGGCCTGCACACAGTGGTAAATGCCCTTTACATTCACATCAAACAGCCTGTCCCATTGCTCTGCGGGAAGGTCTTGAATAAGGCCGGTGATGCTGATGCCCGCATTGCAGACCAGCAGGTCTATGGGGCCGATTTTCTCCGCGGCGGCGTGGACCGCGTTGCCGTCGGACACGTCACAGCAAACAGGGGTCGCGCCGGTTTTGGCCTGCACCAAGGCGGCGGATTCGTGCTCTTTTTCATAGAGAAAGTATACCTTGTCCCCTCTGGAAGCGAACAATTCTACAGTGGCGGCACCAATACCGCGGCTGCCGCCGGTGACCAATACGGTTGACATAACATCTCCTCTTGCTTTCAGCAGGGGATGAAAACCTGCCCCTGCAAATTAAAAACGGTTCATATACCGCCGTAGGGGCGGATATCATCCGCCCGAAATTTTATAATCTGTCGGCAACGCCGACACCTTGTATAAATGAATTGCCTAAAGGCATGAATTGCATCAATGCATGAATTGTGGTTACA